>ONFL01000148.1 GCA_900317095.1 uncultured Eubacteriales bacterium
CAATCTGGATTTCCGCAGTTTTTATCACCATTTCGAATGTGCGGTCTATATGCTGGATGTGCCGGTGATAAAGCAGATCCGTCAGGATTTTCAGGATACCCTGAGCCGGTCAAGGCGGGTTACAAGGGAGACTTTGAAAAAGGAGAAATTTATTGTAAAAGCAGTCGGAGCCGTGGTGGAGATCATTGCTCCTATGCTGTAAATACTACTTGACAATAAGTACGCAATATTGTACAATACCATCAGACACAAAAGAAGTAATACTGCCGGCAGGCTTTCGCCGCGGATGCATACGCGGCAAAAGCCCATACATGATCTACAAAGGAACCGAATGGAATACGGTTCCTTTTTGTTTTTAAAGATCTACCGTACCGGCACATGCCGGCAGCGGGGAATGAACAGGAGGTTTGATGGTGAATCTTTTAAGAAAACTGGTTGTTTTTGCAGCAGCTGCAGCGGTTCTGGCTGCGACAGGAAGTCAGGTGCCGGCTATGAACAGGATGGAAGCGGATGGCGGCGGAACAGTGAATAGGGCCTGTGCGCAGTTCGCAGCCGCAGGGGCGCAGGAGACCCTGCATGTGGATGGATCATTAACTCCGGAGGTGGACGATACACAGTCTCTGCAGTCATTGCTGTCGGAGAGTGAGGCACAGCTGCTGCCGGAGAGCGGGGAGCAGGCACAGAAGGAAAGCCGGCAGGACGGGTCCTCTGTCAGTGACGGGCAGCAGGAGAGCGCGGCGGATCAGCAGGCGCAGGGTGACGGACAGAGTGAATCTGCAGAGACCATATCGGAGGATCCGGACAGCGGGGAGCAGACGCAGGACGCCGCCGGGCAGCTGATAGACGGGCAGGAGGGCAGCTCTTTCATTTATGTTCCGGAAGCAGCTGCACCGGTCTCCGGTCTGCGCAGAGCAGGCAGCAGTGTCCAGGCCGTTCTGGAATACTGGAGGTCTGCTGTTCCCCAGGGAAGCGCGCTGGGAGATATATTCAGGGACGGAAGGAATATGGATCATCTGGCTTTTCTGACCATGAAGACGGGCGGTCAGTGGTATACGGCATATTGCCTGCGCCACAATGCAGATGTACAGGGAGGCGACAGCTATACCCAGGGCAGTCCGCTGACAGATCCGCAGAAGAAGGAACTGGTGGGAAGGGTGCTCCTGTTCGGTGTACATGACAGCATGGCAGCTTCCGGGGCCAATGCAGAACATGCCAGTGCCTGGTATGGAGATGATGACGCGGCCATGACCCGCCTGGGCAGATATACGGCCAGTCAGGTCATGATCTGGCTGGTTACAACAGACGGCTTTTCTTCTGTGGATGAGAACGGGAATTTCACTCTGAACAGCTCCGCATTGGATGCCGCCAGAAAGATCTGTGCGAAGTCAAGACATGGCAGCAAAGAAACTGCCTGGCAGTATTTTGAAGACCTGTATGAATGTATGCGCAGCTTTAAGCGGGTTCCGGATTTTGCGGGCGTCAGCAGTACGTCTGCCCCGGACCATATGATGAATTATAAAGACGGCAGCTGGGATATCGCTCTCAAGGATGGCAATACCAAGGCTGGCGGAATCGGCAATGCTGTTTTCACGGGGCACATGCTGTCCGACAAGACATACAAGATCGATACGGGAAGCCTGCCGGCAGGTGTGACGGCAGAGATAAAGGGCAATGTGCTGAATGTAAGATCGTCCCGGTATTATAAGGACGGCATTACCATCAGGCTGACCCGGCAGCAGAAGCAGGCGGATAAGGCAGTCAGGGGCTGGATCTGTCAGACCCACCAGAACTATCAGCCTGTCGGAACATTCGTTTCACCTGCCGTGGGAACGCTTGCATGTTATGTGCGCCTTTCCATGCCGAAAGAACAGGAGAAGATCATTTCCACAAAAGCCCGGGACAGCCTGACCGGACAGCAGATCAGCGCGGCGGCAGATAACACGGAACTGGTAGACGAGGTTTCCTACAGCGGCTTTATGCCTGGTGAGACCTATGTAATGGAAGCCAGGCTTATTGATCCGGATACCGGCAGTGAATGGCTGGATCCGGACGGGAAAGCGGTCACTGCAAGAAAGGAATTTACACCGTCCCAGGGGAAAGGCAGCATTGAAATCAGTCTGATCTTCGACGCTTCAGAGATTAAAGGGGCGGAAGATCTGGTCATCTTTGAAAGCGCCTATTATCAGGGCAGTAAGATATGTTCGCACGAAGATCTGCATGATCAGGAGCAGACGATACATTTTCCATCCGTGGGTACCTGTCTGCTTGACCGGAAAAGCGGCAGCCATATCTGTCTGGCGGGTGATAAAGCTGTCCTGGAAGACCGGGTAGACTATAAAAATCTGCTTCCGGGGCTATCCTATACCATCACCGGCAGGCTGATAGACCGGCAGACCGGCCAGGCCTTGAAGGATGAACAGGGCAGAGAAATCATGGTTTCCCGGACATTTCAGCCGGCAGCCGCGGACGGCAGTCTGACCATTCCCTTTGAGATAGATGCCTCCGGACTTTATTCAAAGCAGGTCACTGCCTTTGAAAGCCTGCTGCTGGACGGACATGAGCTTGCCTCCCATGAAGATCCGGGAGACGAAGAGCAGAGCGTCCATTTTACCGGGCCTGCTTCTGTCAGCATCTACAAGTATGATTCCTCCGACAGAAAGCCGCTGGCCGGGGCTGCTTTCAGTATCCTGACAACAGACAGGAAAAAGGTCATTGATATTGACGGAAAAGAAATCGCACAGGCTGTCACAGATGCGGATGGGAATATATATTTTCAGAGGCTGCCGTATGGAACCTATATTATCACGGAAACAAAGGCACCTAAAGGCATGCAGCTGCCGGCGGAACCTATTACCGTGACGGTTCCCGCCCAGATGAGTGAGGATCAGCATTTGGAGAAGAAAGATGCTGAAGGGGATCTCCATGACGAAAAGAACAAAATCTGGTACGTATTCAACCTGCACTATGATATCGGCAATGCCCCGCAGCTGACGCTGCCCAGAACCGGAAAAGCCGTCCTGCTTTATCCGGGTCTTGTATGTACTTTCGCAGCAGCAGGTTTTGCTTTATACGCCGCAGCGGACAGAAAAAAAAGAAAGCATTCAGGTGATCAGCCGCGATAACCTTGCGGTGAGAGGAGAAGGCCCGGCCGGGTTTTCTCCCTCTTTTCTGGTCACTGTTTTCAGGATCTTTGGGGAACATGAAGAAGTCTCCGACCTTTGCAGAATATGGACGGCAGATGAAAAGGAATGAAAAAAAGCTTGACATTTTAATAAATCTAAGGCATAATAAATAACGCAGTTGCGGCGTGTGGCTCAGTTTGGTAGAGCGCTACGTTCGGGACGTAGAGGCCGCTGGTTCAAATCCAGTCACGCCGACTGAGATGATTCCCTGTAAACCTTCTGATCAAGGATTATAGGGAATTTTTTATATCTTGATCCTGTTTTTTCGCTGCGGCTGCCAGAAGTGAATAACAGAAAAGAGGAGGAGACCATGGAATACTTCGGAGATGTCTACAGACCGCCCAGTGAAGCAAGGAGTCTGATCATTCAGGCCACACTCGGCTGCAGTAATAATACCTGTGCTTTTTGTACCATGTATAAAGCTAAGAAATTCCTTGTTCGTTCGATAGAGGATGTGACAGCGGACCTGCAGGAGATGCATGATATCTATCCGGGAGTACGCAGAATATTTCTGGCGGATGGAGACGCGCTTGCCGCCGATACGCAGTACCTTCTGCAGATCCTGGAAAGGGCCGGCCGGCTCTTCCCTTATTGTGAGCGCATCACCAGCTATGCAACGCCCAGAAGTATCCTTGAAAAGTCGGAAGAAGATTTGGACAGACTCAGGAGAGCCGGACTTACCATGCTCTATATGGGACTGGAATCCGGTGATGACGTCGTACTGAAAAGAATGGGCAAGGGATGCAGCTGCGCGCAGATCGTGGAAGCGGGAAAGAAGGCCCGCCGTCATGGCTATGCCCTTTCTGTGACAGCTATTTCCGGACTTGGCGGAAAAGAAAGATTCCGGGAGCATGCCCTGGAGACCGCAAGGGCTCTGTCTGAAATGAATCCGGAATATATAGGCCTGCTTACTCTTCTTATTCATCCCGGGACACCGCTGGAGCGCTGGGTCAGGGAGGGCAGCTTTACGCTTCCGGACGCGGACGAGATTCTGGAAGAGGTGCAGCTGACTGTGGAGAATATAGACAGTCCCGGCAGTATATTCCGCATGAACCATGCCTCAAATTATCTGGCTCTTAAAGGCACTCTGAACGAAGACAGACAGAAGATGATAGAGCAGATAGAGAAGGCCAGACGTCATCAGCTTTCTCTGCGCCCGGACGGCTGGCGCCTCTTCTAATAATCTGCTGTAATATCAATAAAAAGTCCGGATCCCGATCCTCTGCATGACAGAGGCCGGGGATCCGGACTTTTTAAGATAGTGCCGGGCTTTTAAGCAGCCTGGTAAATGCAGCTTTACTTGCTGCGGCTGACCTGATTGTTCATCTTACAGCAGTCAGGGACACCGGAACCGTAGGATTCCTTATTTGCTTTTGCAGATCTTTCAAGGAAACGGTTGAAAGATTCTTTTATTCTCTTCAATATGGACATATTCCTGCCTCCTTGCTTTCATGCAATTCCTATTAAAGTGGTATACTTTCTGGCTGAAAAAATCTTAGCATGTATTCAGATAATTTTCAAGTGAAATTATTACCAAATCATTTCTGCCTTCTGATCCGGAAATTGGCAGGCAGGGTGAAAACACCAGTTGAAATCATCAAGATATTGTGTTATGATTGCTCTTGCCATACTAAATATTCTAAGGAGGTAGCTGGCTATGTATGATGAACGGCTGGACGGGAATATCAATGATGATCTGCAGCTTTATGTCATGAAGAGAAGCGGCGAACGTGTGCCGTTCAATATTGAGAAGATCATAAATGCAATCCGAAAGGCGAACCGGGAAGAGGGAATCGTCTCCGAGCGCCTTACAGAAGAACAGATCCGGTCTATCGCAGAGGGCATCATGAAGGATGCCGGCAATGCAGGCCGCGATTTCGCGGTTGAAGAGATCCAGGATAAAGTTGAGGATGGACTTATGGCATCCGGTAAATTCCGTGTTGCCCGCCTTTATATTACTTACCGCTATAAGCACAATGAACTGCGTAAGATGTCTGATATAGACAAGAAGATCGTCGGCGTTGTTGAGCGGGACAACGAGGAAGTCAAGCAGGAGAATTCCAACAAGAATCCTACGATCCTCTCTGTGCAGCGTGATTATATGGCCGGTGAATGGAGCCGGTATTATACAAGAAAGTATCTGCTTCCGGAAGATATATCACGGGCCCACAGCGAAGGGATCATTCATTTCCATGACGCGGATTATTTTGCGGAGCATATGCATAACTGTGATCTGGTTAATCTCGACGATATGCTCCAGAATGGGACCTGCATTTCCGGCACCCATATAGACCGGCCTAAGAGTTTTGTTACTGCCTGTACAGTAGCATCCCAGATCGTAGCCCAGGTAGCTTCAAGCCAGTACGGCGGTCAGACCATCACCATGAGTCATCTGGCTCCCTTTGTAGACGTATCCAGAAAGAAGATCCGCAGCCGCCTGTCCAGAGAACTGGCAGAGGCTGGCCTTGTCTTTGAGGAGACGAAGCTGGACCATCTTGTTGAGGAAGAGCTGATGAAGGAAGTGGAGAACGGCTGCCAGACCATCCAGTATCAGCTGATCACTCTGCAGTCGACGAATGGACAGGCTCCCTTTGTAACAGTTTTCCTGTATCTGCATGAGGTGCCGGAAGGGCAGCTGCGGGATGATCTTGCCCTGATCATTGAGACTATGCTTCGGCAGAGGATCCTCGGCGTTAAGGACCGGACAGGGGTTTATATTACACCTGCTTTTCCCAAGCTGATCTATGTACTGCAGGAAGACAATATCACGGAAGGTTCTAAATATTTTGCCCTGACAAAGCTGGCGGCCCAGTGCACCGCCAAGAGGATGGTCCCTGATTACATTTCCGAGAAGAAGATGCTGGAGCTGAAGGGGGATGTCTATCCCTGCATGGGATGCCGCAGTTTCCTGACTCCTGACCGGTTTACGGATGCCGGCGTAGGCAATATTGAAAACGCGGAAAATTATGTTCCCGGAAAGCATCGCTATTACGGCCGCTTCAATCAGGGAGTTGTAACTCTCAATCTTGTCGACGCCGCCTGCTCCTCCGGAAAAGATGAAGATAAATTCTGGAAGATCATGGATGAGCGTCTGGAGCTTTGCCACCGTGCGCTCCGCATCCGCCATGAGCGCCTTCTGGGAACGCCTTCCGACGTGGCTCCTATCCTCTGGCAGGATGGGGCGCTTGCGCGCCTGGAGCCGGGAGAGAAGATAGACCGCCTGCTCTACGATGGGTATTCGACTATATCCCTGGGTTATGCGGGCCTGGCAGAGTGTGTTTATTACATGAAGGGGATCTCCCATACCAGCGAAGAGGGAGAGAAGTTCGGTCTTGCCGTTATGCAGAGGCTCAATGACGCCTGCGCAAAGTGGAAGAAAGAGGAGAACATTGACTATTCCGTTTACGGGACCCCGCTGGAAAGTACGACTTATAAATTTGCCAAGTGCCTGCAGAAGCGTTTCGGCATCATTCCCCATGTGACAGATAAGAATTACATCACCAACAGCTATCATGTACATGTTACCGAAGAGATCGATGCCTTTACAAAGCTTACAAAAGAAGCGGAATTCCAGCAGCTCTCCCCGGGCGGCGCTGTAAGCTATGTCGAAGTACCTGATCTTCAGGACAACATTCCTGCCGTCCTGGCAGTCATGCAGCATATTTACGATACCATTCTCTATGCGGAGCTCAATACAAAGAGCGATTACTGCGATGTCTGCGGCTATGACGGTCAGATCCGCATTGTCCGTGACGAGACAGGCAAGCTGATCTGGGAGTGTCCAAAGTGCGGCAATCAGGACCAGACGAAGATGCATGTTGCCCGCCGTACCTGCGGATATATCGGTACGCAGTTCTGGAACCAGGGAAGGACAGAAGAGATCGCGGACCGTGTTCTGCATCTGTAAAAGCCGGCTCTATCAAAGCAGCGCGGCATATAAAAGTTTCCAAAAAAATATTATGAGAAAATCCGTGTCAGGCGTCAAGGGACGTCCGGCACGGATTTTTTCTGTACAGGAGTGGAGGGACTACTTTTACCGGCCTTCTCGAAATAAACGCCGCTGCCTATCATGTCGTCGATGAGGCTCAGGGCATTCTCCTCTATCTCTTTAGAAGGCATACCCTCGCTGTAACCCGTAATGAGAAAGCCCCAGAAGCCAAGGAGGAGCGAGACGCAGATCTGCCTGGAGGGGTGTTTCATGCGGATGCGGTCGCTGTAGTTGTCCTTGAATTCTTCCAGGTGCTTGAGTGCGAAGGCATAGTAAGTCTTCCATAGTTCCTGGCTTTCGACCGGCTTCATGTGCTTGTAAAAATCCATGTGCGTGTCATACTTCTCAATGACAGCCTGGACAAGGTTGTGGTAACTCTTAAAAGCTTCATCGAACGGATTGTTCTCTTTCTGCAGTTCACAGAAGCGCACTTCCATCTCGTCCTGCATGTCCTGATAGAGCTCCTGCAGGAGTTCGTACTTGTCCCCGTAATAGGTGTAGAATGTAATGCGGCTGGTCTGGGCGCGGCGGCAGAGTTCCGTCACGCCTATTTTTTCAAATGGTTTTTCCTCCATCATCCTGAGCAGAGTCTGTTTCAGGTTATTTTTCGTCTTTAATATTCGTTTGTCCATGTGATTTTCTATGCCTCATTCTGATAACTGTATAACTAACAGGACATATCCGATAATGTGTCATTGCAGTTATATAAACATTTTTCTATACTGCTGTTTAGATAACTTACAGGTGTATAAATAATATAACACAAATTAAAGAAAAATGGCAGTGAAGATGGATAAAAAGTTAAATATTGTTTTTATTCAGCCGACTACGGCGCTGAGAAGATTCCCGCCCTACAGGTGGGGAGGAAAGTTATATGGTCAGGCAAATTCGATCACGGGCCCCCTTATTCTGGGCGGCATCCTCAAGAAGGCCGGCCATCATGTGGAAGTCTATGAAGAATTAAACGCGGGAGTTCCTTACAGGAAGCTGCTGAAAAAGACAGATGTCTGGTGCCTGTCCTGCATGACCTCGACAGCCGTGCGGGCTTATGAGCTTGCGGACATGATCCACGAAAAAAGCAGTGCCCGTGTCATCATCGGCGGCATGCACCCGACAGTCCTGCCTGAGGAAGCGGCCAGGCATGCTGATCAGGTCATTGTGGGCGAAGGCGAGAGGACCATTCTTGATGTCGTTGAAGGCCGGCTTACCGACAAGATCATTTTCAGTGAGCCTGTCTGCAATCTCGACGAGGTTCCTTTTCCGGATTATTCCATCCTAAAAACGCCCTGTCAGGCAGCAAATGTCATTTCCACGAGAGGCTGCCCTTACCGCTGTACTTTCTGCACGACATCGCGCATGTTTGCGCCTTACCGGCAGAGAAGCATAGAAAATGTCATGGCTGAGATCCGTATGTACAAGAAGATGGGTTTCAAGTATATGAATTTTGAGGATGACAACTTCACAGCGGACAAGGAGCGCGCCAAGGAGATCTGCCGGCGTATGATCGCTGAGGGGCTCACATTCAAGGAGACATTTTTCTTCGGCCGCACCGATATGGCCAAAGACCCGGAGCTTCTGCAGCTTTTGTCAGACGCCC
>ONFL01000146.1 GCA_900317095.1 uncultured Eubacteriales bacterium
ATAAAGATATTAGACCTTTTGAAAAATGGGAGGCATTTATCCAGCCGGGAAATTGCAGAGACATGTGGATACAGCAAGGATAAGGCAATTCGTATTCTCAACCGCCTTCTGAAAAAAGAGTATATACGGAAAATCGGAAATGGAAGAGGAACAAAATATTCTTTGATGTAAAGATACAGGATAATCCGGACATGATACTTCCGGAAAATGATCGACCTGAAGACGAGAGAGCGATCGTGATTTGACCTTTGTGATAGACTTATGTAAAATAAAATTTAAAAAGGAAAGGGACTGGTGCCGGTATGCTCTTCGATGTTATACCTGAGAATTTTTTCAGCCCTCTGGCGTCGCCTGGAAAGACCGTATACTGGGAATGCATCCAGCGTCTGTACGCCGTGACAAGCCGGCAGCTTTCTTTTGGCGTGGAAAGAGATGTGCTGGTCAGCGACCTGGAATATTATTTTGATTCTTCCATGGCTGCCCAGATTCCCCAGGAGGATCAGGCTGAGGGAGAAGCCGGCCGCAGCAGCCGGGATCAGGCGAATTTTGTTCTGCGCAGGCTGGAGAGCTGGGGGTGGATCTATACTGAGACAGATCACAGCTATGTGCAGCGGGTCAATTTCCGGGATTACGCCGTGAAGATCATCCAGGCTCTGCAGGACGTAGCCGAAGAGAGGAAGACGGAGTACCAGGGCTTTATCTATACGATCTATTCCCTTGTGCAGATGGAAACAAATCCGGGTTACGTCCTGATGGAGATCACAGGGCAGACGGAAGGACTGATCACAGCTCTTAAGAATCTCAGTTCCAATATTAAGACATATATTGACGGCCTGACAAAGCACAAGGATGTAGCAGAGATCCTGGACGCTCTGCTCAATGATTATTACACGAATATCGTTGATAAAGCATATCACCGTCTGCTTACGTCGGATAATGTAGCCAAGTTCCGGCCGGTCATCATAGAAAAGCTGGAGGCGGACAGCCGCAATGAGAATTATCTGCGCCAGGCGGCGGCAGAGGTGGCGGAGCGCAGTGAATGTACGCCGGAGCAGGCCAGGGAGGAAGTCCTCACCATGATCCATCAGGTGACAGACGCCTTCCGGCGCATGGATGACATTATAAATGAGATAAACCGGAAGAACACAAAATACCAGCGGGCAGCTATAAACCGGGCCCGCTTTTTTCTGACATCCGGAGACGACCTGCGGGGACAGCTGCGGGAGATAATCAGCTGGCTGAATGAAAAGATCACCAGGGAGAATCTTGCATTTGACGGTGTCTACGAGCTGGAGGAACTGGATCAGCTAATCCGGATCTTTTCCTGGGAATATCTGGACATGGATTCCCTGTATGCGCCCATAGAGGGGAAAAAGGCATTTCTGCCTTCTGTGCAGAAAAGGCAGAAAGTGGATGCGGCAGCCCGCCAGGCCCGGCGCCTTGCCATGGAGGAAAAGCTGGCCCGGATCCTGACGCCGCAGAAGATTGATGCTTATGTAAGAATGGTCATGCAGGACCGGGAAAGGATGCGGGCATCGCAGTTTCCCCTGGAGGGAGACGGCTTTATCCGTCTGATCTATATCCGCCTTTACGGACAGCGTAAAAATATGAGCTACCGCCTGCAATTGCTGGAAGAGACGGAGCTTGGCGGCTTCCATTTCCGGGATTTTTACATTATCAGGAAGAAGACGGGGGTTTAAGGCATGGAAGAGACATTCGACCAGATGCGGCAGAAGGATAAGGATGACTTTCGCCGGGCAGCAAACCGCCTGATGAGCTGCTGCTTTATCGTACGGAAAAATGAGAAGACAAAATCGGATTATTATTTTATCCTCAGCAAAAGGAAGATATTTGAAAAGTATCTTTCTGTTCTCGGCTGCAGCCTGGAAATAAATGAAGAATACGGCGTTATCCAGCTTGTAAACAGGGAAAATTACAATCACCTGCATCTGAAGATGATGGAGTCCATTATCCTGCTCATTCTGCGGATCCTTTATGATGAGAAGAAGAGGGAACTTTCTCTGACAGACGTCGTGGTCAATATCGGTGAAATTCAGGAGAAATTTCTTTCTCTGAAAATAAGGGATAAGCAGATCGATAAAACGGTGCTGAATAATTCCCTGCGTCTGCTGCGCCGTTTTAATCTGATAGAGCTTCTGGATAAGAATTCTATGGAAGAAGACGCAAGAGTGCTGATCTACGACTCCATTTTGATGGCGGTCCGGGTGGATGACATTAAAAAAGCGGCATCTCTTGCCGCAAAGTACAAAAAAGGGGGAAAGGAGTCTGCCGATGAAACTTCTGAAACAGGTCCGGCTGATTAACTGGCACAGGTTTGAAAATGAAACGATTCCTTTTTCCCGGTCTACGCTGGTGTCCGGGGAGAACGGCGCAGGCAAATCGACGATCCTGGACGCCATCCAGTTCGCGGTCACCTGCTCTAAGGCCAATTTTAACAAGGCTGCCCAGGAAAAAGGACGGCGCACGCTGAACAGCTACATCCGCTGCAAGACCGGGCGGGAAGATCATCCTTACGAGAGGGAAGGAGCTTTGTCGGCCCATATCTGTCTTGAATTCTTTGATGAGGCGCGCAAGAAGCCATTTCTTCTCGGCGTGGTCATGGATACGGCTTCGGAAGACCGGGAGCCGGCTTGTGCCTGGTATCTGATGGAAGACAGGAATCTGTCTGATGATCTTTTCCTAAAAGGAGAAGGACAGGTGAAAAGCATATCCCAGTTCCGCAGCAGCAACAGGGGGATCCGCCAGTTCTGCCTGACCCAGGCAGAGGCAAAGCGCATGATCCTGGCCCGCTTCGGCCGCCTGGAGAATCAGTTTTTCAACCTGATCCCCAAAGCGCTTGCCTTCCGGCCTATTTCGGACATAAAGGATTTTGTTTATTCTTATGTGCTGGATAGGAAAGAAGTTAATATAGAAGCCCTGCAGGAAAATGTACGGTCCTTTCAGAATCTGGGACGGATGCTTGAGGATGTCCGGATCCGGATCCGTCAGCTGGAAGAAATCACGGAAAAAGAGCAGGAAACAGTCCGCTGCCTGCGTCTGCATCAGATGCACAGCTATTATATCAGCCGGGCACAGCTGGAGGTGACCCGGCAGATCATCTCTGATCTCAATAACAAAACACATCAGCTGGAGATGGAAGCAGAATCTGTCCGCAGACAGGCCGGTGAGAATGCCCGGTCCCTGGATAAGAAAAACGGGACCATCCGGAATCTGCAGAGAGAACTGGACAGCAATGAGGATTACATTGCTGTAACGGAAGCGCGCCGGCAGGCCGATCAGCTCAGGCAGGCTCTGCAGGAGGACGCAGAACAGGTAAAATATCTGCGGAAGGATGCGGACAAAGCTCTGGAGCAGGGCAGAGAGCTGCTGCGCCTGGAGGGGGAAGTCTCTCTTTTGAAAGAGTACTGCTCCTCCCTGAAAAATATCACGGATCTTTCCTCCCTGCTCGATCTGCATATGCTGATCGGACGGGTAAAAGAGTATAAAGGAAAGCGTTTCAGAGAGATTCAGGCGGAGCAGGCGGATCTGCGTGTGGAGATCCGGGGATATATGGAGCGGAAAAAAGACCTGGAAGGCAGGATCCGCCGGCTGCAGGGGAAACAACTGATCTATAAGCCCGCTGTGCTTGAACTGAAAAGGGCTATAGAAGAAGAGATGGCTGCCGCCGGACGGGACGGGCAGGTAAGGATCCTCTGCGAGCTGCTGGAAGTAACGGATCCCGACTGGCAGAATGCTGTGGAAGGATATATGAATACCCAGCGTTTTTATCTGCTGACAGAGCCGGAGGATTTCGACCTGGCTGTCAGTACTTATGACCGGCTGCGGGGCCGGGGGAAGGTTTACGGCGTCGGACTCATTAATTCAGGCAGGCTGGAAGCTTATGAAGACACGCCCAGGGGAAGCCTGGCGGAGCATGTGACATCCAAAAACGTATGGGCCCGCCGCTATATCAATATGATTCTGGGGAGGGTCACCTGCTGTGATTCTTATCAGGATTTGAAGAACTATCCGGTTTCCATTACCCGGGAATGCATGCGCTATCAGAATCATGTGGTCAGCGCGATCCACCCCTCTGTTTTTAAGACGCCTTATATAGGGGCGGGTGCCTATAAGGTGCAGCTGCAGCAGGCTCAGCAGGAGAAAGCAGAGGTGGACAGGCAGCTCGATCTGTGCAGAAAGAAAGAGGCCGGCCTGCACAGATATGATGCCTGTCTGGAGACAACAGCGGACGTGGATCTGCAGTACCGCCTGGACTGGCTGGACAAGGAGAGATCCCATAAAGCCCAGCTGCAGACAGTGCAGGCGGAACTGGAAAGACTGGAGGCCAGCCGCACACTGCTGGAGAAAGAGATCCGTATCCAGCAGCTGGAGGAAGAGGCTAAGGGCCTGGAGGAGCAGGGACGGAGCCTGGACCGCCGTATAGGGAAAATAGAAGCCGAGGCGGAGCAGATCAAAGCACAGATAGGAGAGCAGCAGAGGCAGGAAAAAGAGAGAGAGGAAGACTTTTCTGCCATGAGGGAACGGTCCGGTCCGGAAGCGGATTCCTTTGACCTGTCTTATGAAAAAGCAGTAAAAGGAGCGGATCTGGCCCGCTTTATAGAAAACCGCATCAGTGCCCGCAAGGCCAACTGGACCCTGAAGGAGAAGGCGGAAGAGGAAATGCGGGAGAGAATGCGGGTCTATCGGATAGAACATGATTTCGGGGCTGCAGATACCATGGAAGGCTATCCGGAATATGAAGCGGAGTATGACAACCTGAAGAATTCCCGGCTTCTGGAATACGAAGAGAAAGTTTACAGGGCCAGGCAGGCGGCTGAGGAGGAATTCCGCGAGCAGTTTCTTTCGAAACTGCAGGAAAACATCCGTCAGGCGCAGAGTCAGTTCCGGGAGCTCAACCGGGCTTTGTCAGGCATTCATTTCAGCCATGAGCGCTATGAATTTATCTATGAGCCCAGACGGCCCCTTAAAAAATTTTATGATATGATCATGGATGATTTCAACGTCATGCAGGGCAGTTCCCTTTTCAGCGGGGCATTCAATGCCAATCATAAAGAAGTGATTGAAGAGCTTTTTGAAAAGCTGACGCTGGATGATGAATCTGCTGCAAGAACGCTGGAGGCCTATACAGATTATCGGACTTATATGGACTATGATATCAGGATCCTTCTGGATGACGGCAGTTATATGCTCTATTCCAAGGTCAGCCGGGAAAAGAGCGGCGGCGAGACCCAGACACCTTTTTATATTACGGTAGCCGCCTCTTTCATGCAGCTCTACCGCAGCAGCATAGGAGGGGACTCTGTCGGCCTGATCATGATGGACGAAGCCTTCAACAACATGGATGATGAGCGGATCGCCGGCGTGCTGGAGTTCATGAATCATACAAACCTGCAGACCATTATTGCGGCGCCGCCGGATAAGATCCAGTATATAGGGCCGGCCATGGACAGCGTCCTGCTTGTCCTGACGGACCGGGAAATGAGCTATGTAGAGGATTTTTCGAGGGAAACAGAAGATCATGAAGCGGTATGACGCATATATTTTGAATAAGCTGCTGGACAGCTATGAGCGCAGCAGCCTTTCCAGGGGGACGAACCAGATCCATGTCTCCATTGCCTTCCCTTTTAACCGGAAGACCATACCGGAGTATTTTGATGAATCCAGCCTGGTATTCGAAGATGTCCATGAGCAGCTGCAGGCTCTGGAAGAAAAGGATCTTGTCAGGCTGGTCTGGAAGAAGGGACATGAGGGAAATATCCTGCAGAAGTGCCTTCTAAATACGGAGAAGGTCGGGCAGGCTTACCGGCTGGCAGGCCGCAGGCCTCTTGCTGAGAAAGAAAGGGAAGCGGAACGGATCTGCCGGGATTGTCTTGTCTCCTGCGGGCAGGACCGGGAACTGCTGCGGGCTTTTGCTCAGTTCCTTCTGGACCGGCTGGAAAAGGGAAAAAGCATTCAGGCTTATGCGGATCTGGACCAGCCGGACCAGCTGCAGCTGCTTTTGCAGATGCTGGGGGCTGTCCTGGATCATGGTCAGCAGGAGCCTTGTTTTCTGCGGGAATTTTCTATACAGATCTTCCATGATTCTAAGACGGCAGAAAAACTGGTCGGAAAAACTGCCAGGATCCTCGCAGCCTTTTCACCCCGTGAAGATCTGCAGGGACTGGATCCGGACCAGATCCTGGCGGAGTATAATATTTACAGAAACCCGTCGTGGATCATGATGAAGGGGTTCGCCGGTATGGAGGTGGGCGGACAGAGCCTGGACCTGTCGAAAATACCGGGAGGCCTGGCTATTACAGATCAGGCAGTGCCGTCTGTTCACTGGGAAAAAGAAAAAGCTCCTTCTGTTGTGCTGACTATAGAGAACCTGACTTCCTTTCACCGCTTTTCCAGGCAGGAGATAGACGGCGGCAGGGTCCTCTGTCTGTACCTGGGCGGCTATGTTAACCGCATCCGCAGGGAATTCCTGAAGGAGCTTTACCGGCAGATGCCGGATGCGCTATATTTGCATTTTGGGGATATCGATTGCGGCGGCTTTTTTATCTACAGGCATCTAAGAGATTCCAGCGGCATTCCATTTGAGACCTGGCATATGGATCTGCAAACCTATCTTGCCTGTCTTCCTTCCGGGAAGGCGCTGACAGAGCATGACCGCAGAACCCTTGCGGACATGCTCGGCGGGGCCTGGCAGCCAGAGCAGAAAGCTCTGTTTTCACGTATGCTTAAGGAGGGGCGGAAGATAGAACAGGAAGCCGTCTCTGTTGATTGAGCCTGCGGATGTGAATCTGTTCACAAAAAACCTGTTTGCGAATGGGACCAGACGGGAGTAGTATAGGACTCAGAAGGTAATAGAAACTGATAAAGAGCTGATGGAGAAAAGGAGTAAAAAAATAATGGCAAGAAAACTGGTAGCCTTTTTCAGCGCAAGCGGAACTACAAGGAAAGCAGCCCAGAAACTGGCAAAGGAGGAAGGCGCGGATATTTTCGAGATAAAACCGGTCGTTCCTTATACGAGCGCGGATCTCAACTGGATGGACAAGCAGAGCAGAAGCACCCTGGAGATGAGGGACAAGAGCTCCAGAGTAGAGATAGCTGAGAAGGTGGAGAACATGGACCAGTATGACGAGATCCTGCTGGGATTTCCCATCTGGTGGGGCGTTGCGCCGCATATCATTAACTCTTTCCTGGAGCAGTATGACCTGTCCGGGAAGACGATCCGTCCCTTCGCTACATCCGGCGGAAGCGGTTACGGCAGGAGCAATGAGGAGCTGCAGCTTTCTGCACCTGGCGCGAAGTTCGAGCCGGGCAGAATGATGTGATCCGGCTGCTTTATTGACAGAAGAGATAATGGAAAATAAATGAGAGACTGCTGCCGCCAGGGCAGCATAAGGGTCTCCGGCTTAGAAGGCCGGAGATTTTTTTATGCTCATTTAAGTTTCATTTTAGGAAGAACCCTTATACTTTGTCACATACTGAGAAGAATAAATCGAGAAACATGGACGGAAGGGAGTGTTCAGATATGAATAATTTTACACAGGTCTTTCAGAGAGTGGAGAAAAAGTATCTGCTCACAGAATATCAGTACCACGCTATCCGGCGCCTGCTGGCGAAGACAGCCCGGGTGGACTCTTATGGTGAGAGCAGCATCCTGAATATTTATTATGATACACCGGACTTCCGGCTGATCCGGACATCTATAGACGGGCCTGCCTATAAAGAAAAGCTCCGCCTGCGGAGCTACGGGGTTCCCTCTGATGATACGACATCTTTCATAGAGATAAAGAAAAAATATAAAGGCGTCGTCTATAAGCGGCGTATCGATATGCCCTACCGGCAGGCAGTGGACTTTCTGAATCCGGAGGGACAGCCTGCCGGCGGGCAGGCAGCAGCCTGCTGTCCGGCTTTGTCTGATAAAGCGGCGGAGGAGCAGATCCGCAGGGAGATTTCCTGGTTTTTCTCCGTTTATCCGCATCTTGCGCCGAGAATGGTTATATCTTATGACCGGATCGCGATGGCCGGGATAACCGATCCTGACTTCCGGGTGACATTTGACCGCAATATCCGCTGGCGGACGACTGATCTGGACCTGGAAAAGGGAAACGGCGGAATGGAGATCCTGCAGCCGGGCATGCGCCTGATGGAGCTTAAGATCAGAGGCGCAGCGGACCTGGATCTTGCCAGACAGATGAGCAGACTGCATATTTTCCCGGTCAGTTTTTCGAAATACGGCCGGGGCTACCTGGCAATGCTGGGCGGGCAGCGGACAGGATATCAGAGCCGAAGCGCCATGCTGCCGGATCTGCTGGGGCCGGCAGCTGAGGCAGCTATCTGAATAAAGAGCGGCAAAAGCATATATGTAAAATTAAAAGAAAAGGAGCAGCAGATATGGATATTTTCGGGACAGTTCTTACGAATGGCGTGACAGGAGGAACATTTTTCTTATGCACGCTGGTTTCTATAGGCATTGGCTTTTTTATCGCATGCATTTATAATCTGAGAAATCATTATTCAAAAAGTTTCCTGATCACCCTGGCCCTGCTTCCGGCGATTGTACAGATGGTGATCATGCTGGTAAACGGAAATGTCGGCGCCGGTGTCGCCGTGGCAGGAGCTTTCAGCCTCGTCCGCTTCCGTTCCGCAGCCGGCAGCGGCCAGGAAATCACCAGCATATTCTTAACGATGGCAGTCGGACTTGCGACAGGTATGGGCTATCTTACGATCGCTGTCCTGTTTGCCGCAATTATTGCGCTGGTCAATCTGCTGCTTACCGTCAGCCGTTTTGGGGAAGCCGGGCCGGGAAGACAGATCCTTAAGATCACGATCCCGGAAGGGCTCGACTATGAGGATGTTTTTACGGAGATTCTGGGCCGCTATACAAGTCGGTTCTCCCTTCAGGAAGTGCGCACGAGCAGCATGGGCAGCCTTTATAAGCTCACGTATGAGATTTTTTTGAGGCAGGAAGTCTCCGTCCGGGAGATGATAGATGAGCTTAGGACCCGCAATGGAAATCTTGAGATCTCCTGCAGCCGGCCGGTCACGCAGTCCGACGCGCTTTAAGCCTGAAAGAAATCGGCCATGCCATTTTCCTGCATGATGAGTTATAATAAGAAAAATAATCCCGGCAGGAGAATGGGAGGTTGTCTTTGTGAAATCAGCTGTAGTAGATGTGGGCGGCGGTATGAGAGATGTTTACGGCGCCGGAGTATATGAATATTGCCTGCGAAATAAGATTCATTTCGATACAGCTCTGGGAATTTCGGCCGGAGCCATGAATCTTCTTCGCTTCCTTTCCGGCCAGAAGGGCGTTCTTTACCAGTGCTATGCAAAATATGGTTTTGACAGGCGGTATCTGAGCTTTTCCAATTTTATAAAGAATCATTCTTATGCAAATATTGACTGGATGCTCCATAGTGTGCAGGGTTCCGCAGGTCCCTGTCCTGTTCATTTTGACAGGGTCTTAAAGAGCGGCACAGATTTTGAGATCGGGGCGACAGGCGCCTTTACAGGCCGGCCGGTTTATTTCCGGGCAGACCAGATGCATGAAGACGATTACTGGTGCGTGGCTGCATCGGCGGCCCTTCCTGTCTTCAGCAGACCCTATATGCATGATGACGCGCTCTATTATGACGGTGGCATTAGCAGCCCCATCCCTGTCCGCCGCTGCATGCATGTGCATGGCTGTGATAAGGTCGTGCTTATCCTCACCAGGCCGCGGGATTTTTACAGGGATCCCGAAAAGGACAGGATTATGGCCGGACTAATACAAAACCGCTATCCGGGCGGTGCCAGAGCACTCGCTCATCGGGCTCTTGTCTATAACAAGGAGCTGGATCAGGCGAAAGAACTGGAAGCACAGGGCCGGGTCCTGATCCTGGCGCCGGACCAGATTGGGCAGATGTCATCTGTCAGCAAAGACGCCGGAATGGTCAGACACCTTTATGAGAAAGGCATGCGGGATGCCGCGGCTATCCCCGCCTTCCTTTCGAAGTAGAGGAAGTCATATACCATATTATAAACAGTCTGTCACGGGCGAGGAGACCCGCACAGGGCTTCAGCATTTTGCTGAAAGCCTGTGCGGGTCTTATTTTTTTTGCCTATTTAAATTTTGTTTATTGGCCTTTTAAGTTCAATTTAGTTTTCCCGGGGATAATAGTTCTAAAGAGAAAGGAAGATTGTATGGAATGTGAGGTGGATTTATATGCGAGACCATTATATTGCGAAAGGTCAGCGGCCTGTTCCGGTAATAATTCCCGCTTATGAACCGGATGACCGGCTCCTGGCACTCCTGCGAGGCCTTGTCCCTCAGGCACCCGGCCCGGTGATCCTTGTAGATGACGGAAGCGGGCCGGGCTGGGGCCGGATCTTCCAGAAAGCCCAGGAACTGATCCGGCCGGGCGGCGGCTGCCTTCTCACGCACCCAAAGAACTGCGGGAAGGGACGGGCCCTGAAAACCGCTTTTGCTTATGTAGAACAGTCTCTGCCGGATTCCATCGGCGTTGTCACCGCGGATTCGGACGGGCAGCATACCGTGGACTGCATCAGAAGGACAGCGGCTGCGCTGATAGAGCATCCGGACAGCCTGATCCTGGGCGTGCGGACATTTGACGGGGAAGATGTTCCCTGGAAGAGCGCGGCCGGAAACAGGCTGACAACGGCAGTCCTGAAGTTTGTCTCCGGAACAGAACTGCGTGACACGCAGACAGGACTGCGGGGCATCCCCTTTTCCTTTCTGCGGGAGCTGCAGGATGTAAAGGGAGAGAGATTTGAATTTGAGATGCGCATGCTTCTGAAAGCCATTGACTGCCGGCCGATCAGGCAGATACCGATCCAGACGGTTTATGATTCAAAAGGGCACCACCAGACGCATTTCCGTCCCTTCCTGGATTCCATCCGCATTTACAGGATCCTGGGGGAGCGCTTTTTTAAGTTCATTGCTTCTTCCCTGTCATCCGCTCTGCTTGATCTGGTCCTGTTTTCCCTGTTTCACAGGCTGTGGGAGCCGGTCCTGTCCGTGCAGGCTGTTATGGCGGCCACCATCGCGGCCCGGATCCTGTCCGCCTCCTATAACTATATTGTTAACTACCGTTTTGTCTTTCACAGTGGGGAGAAAGCTTCCGCTGCCGGCTGGAAATATTTTCTTCTGGCTGCCGTGCAGATGTTTTTAAGCGGCATGCTGGCAACAGGGCTTGCAAAAGCAGTTCCCCGGCTGCCGGCGGCAGGCATAAAGGCGGCCGTCGATACGACGCTCTTTTTTATAAGCTATATTATCCAGCGCAGGCTGATATTCAGGCCGGCACATTAATTGAAAGGCTTTAAGTTTTATTTTAGGCTGAGCCTTTATACTAAGTCCTATACAAAGAGGAATAAAGGGAAAGGAGTACTTATGAATTATATATTTTTAGCAATTATATTATTTGTGATCTGTATATTCTCCGACAGGAGGGAAGCCTCATGACAGGCAGCAGTATGGTCAGCCGGATGGCCGGTCAGATATGGAAAGGAAGAAGCCCGATATGAAAAGACAAAAGAAAAAAGGCTTTCATTTCCGGCCCCTGCTGTTTGGAACAGCCCTGCTTGGATATTCTGTATTTACTTTGCTGGATGCCTTTGTGATCCCTAAAAATGTTGTTTCCGCGCAGGATCTGGTGACAGAGACTACAGCATCAGCGGGAACAGAAGCAGGCGCAGGGTCAGCGGAATCTGCAGCAGACACGGGATCAGCAGAAACAGAAACAGACACAGGGTCAGCAGGAACGGAAGAAAGCACGGCTGCTGTGATTACGGACTCTTCTTATACGAGCGATTCCGTATCAATAGAAATCACACAGCAGACCGTTGAGAATACGCAGGTTTATATTGCAGATATCCAGGTGAAAGATCCATCAGTTCTCATGGCCGGTCTGGCAGATGGTAGCTTCGGTCAGAATATCAGTGAAAAGACATCGGTGATCGCGCAGCAGGCAGGCGCCATCCTTGCCATAAACGGGGATTACTATGGCTTCCGCAGCAGCGGCTATGTCATGCGCAATGGGATCCTTTATCGGGAAAACAGCGCGGGAGCCGATCAGGAAGACCTTGTGATCTACGAGGACGGGACCATGGAGATCATCCGCGAGGGTGACATCACAGCACAGGAGCTGCAGCAGAAGGGCGCTGTGCAGATATTCTCCTTTGGCCCGGGACTTGTCGAAAATGGTCAGGTCGCGGTTGACGCGGAGGATGAAGTTGATCAGGCAATGACCAGCAATCCGCGTACGGCCATCGGGCAGATATCGGAAGGCCATTATGCCATGGTCGTCTCAGACGGCAGAACGCAGGAGAGCGCGGGCCTGACCCTGCAGCAGCTGGCAGAGGTCATGCAGGACCTTGGCTGTGAGACCGCTTATAATCTGGACGGCGGCGGATCCACAACCATGTGGTTCAACGGCAGCGTCGTCAATAACCCGAC
Source organism: uncultured Eubacteriales bacterium (assembly GCA_900317095.1). Taxonomy (GTDB): domain Bacteria; phylum Bacillota; class Clostridia; order Lachnospirales; family Lachnospiraceae; genus UBA2912. The sequence continues at coordinate 12,470 of ONFL01000146.1, forward strand.
CAGCGGACACGGCATAAAGGAGAGGAGTGTGAGCGATATTGTATACATTGCAGAATGATCGTTATGTAAATGGAAGAAGAAAATCTGCCAGCCCTTTATCTATACGTCGGGATTTCTTCTCTTTTCTGGGAGCTTCCGCCTTCTGTCTGCTCTTCTCTCTTATTTACCAGGTGTTTTCACACGGTGTTCACTCCCCCTATATGACATTTCTGTTTCTCTGGCCCATGGTGCTGGGGGCGCTGCCGGCATTGGTATTTTTATGGGCTGGGAAAAGCATTCCCAAGGCCGGGCCGGCAGCCGAGGGCAGACATCTGTATATAGAGGGTGTCGCTGCACTCACGATGGCAAGCCTGCTGCGCGGGGTGCTCGAAATAGCGGGAACCGCGTCTGTATATCAGCAGTATCTGATGATCGCGGGCTGGATCCTGGCAGGCGGCGGAGCTGCCCTGTACGCGGCGGTAGTGATCATCAGAAGAATCCGTAGTAAAAATTCATGAGAATATCTTTAAAGGCAATTGTCTTTAAAGTAAATTATTTCTAAAGGAAATCGGAGGGATATTATAGATGAAAGCGAGAGTAATTGCGGCTCAGTTGGGAATGGTTGTGCTTGCCGGGTCCTTGTTTGCCGGATGCGGGTCAGGAGCTTCAGGAAAAAGCGCGGCTGGTCAGACAGCCTCTGAAACGCAGAAAGAAAGCCAGACTCTGACGGAGGAAGATCAGACATCGGGTAATGCAGCAGACACCAGCGCACAAGCTTCTCAGAACAGCAGCGGGAAAACGGAGGCGGGGAATTCTGAAGAAGGCCAGAAAAGGAGCCCGGCGGCTTCAGGAGGCAATGAAACAAGCGCCCTGCTGGCGGCGGATGATTTTTTTACAGACCGGGACCAGGAACAGACGGCGGATACTTCGGCGGCGCAGGAGATATCTGTTTCTGACGGCCAGGATGTGGAGATTACCCAGGAGGGAGTCTATGTGATCAGCGGATCCGCTTCCGATGTGACCATCCATGTGAATGCGCCGGACGCAAAGGTGCAGCTGGTGCTGGACGGACTGTCTATTTCCAATGAAGACAAGCCGGCTGTCTACGTTGAAGACGCGAATAAGGTCTTTGTAACGACCGCGGGGAGCACCACTAATACACTGACTGTGACCGGGGCTTTTCAGGCAGACGGTGATACAAATCTGGATGCGGTGATTTTCTGTAAATCTGACCTGACCCTGAACGGACAGGGTACACTGAAGATCAGCAGCGCAGAAGGAAACGGCATTTCCGGCAAGGACGACCTTGTCATGACCGGCGGGACCTATGAGATTGAAGCCGCGGCGGATGCCATAGAAGCTCATGATTCCGTGAACATCTCTGATGGCCTTTTTACGATAAAATCCGGAAAGGATGCCATACACAGTGAGGATTCCGATGACGATACGGTCGGCTCCGTGCTCATTACCGGCGGTGATTTCCAGATCCAGGCGGGTGACGACGGTATACAGGGGACAACCGTAACACAGATAGATGGCGGAACATTTGATATCACTGCGGTCGAAGGCATAGAAGGAACCCTGGTCCAGATAAACGGCGGGACCATTTCCATCAGCGCCTCTGATGACGGAATTAATGCGGCGGAGAAGAGCTCCGTTTACAGTACGCCGGTCATCGCCTTTAACGGCGGTGATACGACCATCGTCATGGGGCAGGGTGATACAGATGCCGTCGATTCCAACGGCGCCATCTATGTAAATGACGGGACAATAGATATCACAGCCCAGATGAGCTCTTTCGATTATGAAAGCGAGGGGCAGATAAACGGCGGTACGGTCACTGTGAACGGTGAGTCGATCACGCAGATGCCGGCCGGTATGAACGGCGGCGGCCCGGGCGGTATGCAGGGCGGCGGAATGCAGGGCGGAATGCGCGGCGGCAGGCCGGGCGGTCAGTAAGTCTGGTGCGGAGGCAGGCCGGGCGCACAGTAAGTCGGGACAGGCACCGGGAAATGTGGTAATATAATAAAAAAGCTGCAGAGGAGGGTATGGCTTATGCGGTTATTACTGGCGGAAGATGAGCGCTCGCTTTCCCGGGCGCTGGTGCGGATCCTGGAGCACGCCGGTTATGCGGTGGATGCCGTCTATGACGGCAGTGAGGCTCTGGATTATATCATGAACGGCGCCAACTATGACGGCGTGATCCTGGACATCATGATGCCGAAGATGGACGGACTCACCGTCCTGGCCCGGGTCCGCGGAGAGGGCAATCAGATCCCTGTGCTGCTGCTTACGGCCAGGTCAGAGGTGGATGACAAGGTCAGAGGACTGGATACAGGTGCCAATGATTATCTGACAAAACCCTTTGCCCCGCCGGAGCTGCTGGCCCGCATACGGGCCATGACCCGGACCGGCCAGGAACAGGTGGATTCCAGACTGCATGCCGGAAATATCACCCTCGACACCTCCACCTGCCAGCTCTCCTCACCCACGGGGAGCTTCCGCCTGGCGGGCAAGGAATTCCAGATGATGCAGATGCTCATGGCGGCGGGAAGGCAGCTGATCCCGACAGAGACCTTCATGGAGAAGATCTGGGGATACGACACAGAGGCCGAAGTCAATGTGGTCTGGGTCTATATTTCCTATCTGCGCAAAAAGCTGCGGGCACTGAATGCGGACGTTGCCATCGTTGCCACAAGAAATACCGGTTATTCCCTTGAAAAAAGAAGCTGACCTGCCGGGAGACTGACTGATGATAAAAAAACTGCGTCTACGTTTTATCCTGATTTCCATGGTATCCATGCTGGCTGTCCTGGCGGTGATCATCGGCGCCATAAATATCATGAATTATTACAATGTCACCGCCAATGCGGATCAGGTACTGGAGATGCTGAAGGAGAACGGGGGCAGTTTCCCGGATCCGGGTAAGGGGCTGTCCGGGCCCCGGGATTTTGACGGGAAGAACGGTCATATTTCCCCGGAGACCCCTTTTGATTCCAGGTATTTCCGGGTGACATTTTCAGAAGACGGAACAGCTGCAGAGACAGATATTACCAGAATCGCCGCTGTAAATGAAGCTGAGGCGCAGAAACTTGCCTCAGAAGTGTATAAAAGCGGCAGTGCCTCCGGTTTTTCCGGGAATTACCGGTATATTTTCTACACAGGTGATGATGGAAATAAGACAGTGATCTTTCTTGACTGCACTCGCTCTCTTAATAATTTTAAGGATTTCCTTTTTGCCAGTGCTCTGGTGTCTGTCATAGGAGCAGCAGCTGTCCTGCTCCTGGTATGCCTGCTGTCCAAAAGGGTCATGCGGCCTGTTCAGGAGAGCTACGACAAGCAGCGGCGTTTTATAACAGATGCCGGCCATGAGCTGCGGACTCCGCTCACCATTATAGACGCGGATGTCTCTGTGCAGGAGATGGATACAGGCAGCAGCGAATGGCTGGATGATATAAAAGCCCAGACCAGCAGGCTGGCGGGCCTTACAAATGACCTGGTTTATCTGTCGCGGATGGATGAGGGCGGTTCCCGGATCCAGATGATAGATTTCCCTATATCCGACCTTGCCGCGGATATCGTCGGCTCCTATCGGGAGCGGGCCCAGGTGGAGGAAAAGGATCTGACCGCGCAGATCACGCCCATGCTCAGCTGCTGCGGTGATGAGAAGGCCATATCGAAAGTGGTCGGTATTCTCCTGGATAATGCCCTCAAGTATTCTTCCGGCAGGGGAAATATCTGTCTGACGCTGGCAAAGCGGGGAAAATATGTGGAACTGGCGGTCACAAACTCCGTAGACCAGGTTGATGAGCAGACCCTGCAGCATATGTTCGATCGCTTTTATCGGGCTGATTCTTCCCGGAATTCTGCAAAAGGCGGGTATGGGATCGGCCTGTCCATAGTGTCTGCCGTGGCGGCGGCGCACAGGGGAAAGGTGACTGCCTCTGCCCCTGATCCGCATACCATCCGCATCGCGGTATCGCTGCCTGCGGCCTCCTGAAAAATGTTGCCATTGTCACATTGCTCCCATAAAAAGCTCTGTTATAATGTGGACAGAAAAAAGAACCGGAATGATCTGAAAGGAGATATATTATGGCTTTAAAGACAGTATTTGAGAATGAGAACAGCCGGTCTGCTGTTTATGATGAAGATAAGCTGATCGGAGAATGCGATTTTTCCAGACAGGGAGATCACTGGGTCATTTATCACACAGAGGTAGATCCCCAGTACGGCGGAAAAGGCCTTGCCTGGGATCTGGTGAAGTGTGCTGCCGATCAGGCCGCCAGTGAGAATATGAAGCTGGAGTGCACCTGTTCCTATGCGGCAAAGGCCCTGGGCAGCCGGCAGGAGTATCAGTCCATGCTGATAAATCAGAGGGAACTTGATGAGAATGCCCGTTTCTGCGGTATGAGACCGCCGGAAAAGAAGGACAACTAACTGCCGGGGAAGGGAGAAGAATATGACCGAAATGTGCGGTGGAAAGAAAGAATCTGTTGACGTAAGCTCTTACAAATATATAGCCAGCTGCGTCCTGTCCAAAAACTATCCGGACATCAGCGCGTCGGCGCTGGATTATGTGGAAAAGCGCGGAATCCAGATCATGCGCTGCTGTGTGCCTGATTACAAGGCGAAGGAATTTGAGGATGTTATGCAGCCCTCTATAGCGGACCGGTGGAAGAGTTATCCCTATTATATTCCTTATAAGGAAGGGGACACGATCGTATCTGCCTGCCATAACTGCACAAATATTTTCTCGGAAGTGCATCCTGATGTAGATGTCATTTCCATCTACGAACTGATCGCCCGGGATGAAAACTTTGTCTATCCGGATTATCACGGCAGAGAGATGACCCTGCAGGACTGCTGGCGGGCAAAGGATCATGATGAAGAAAAGAAAGCCGTGCGGGAGCTCCTGCGCAGGATGAACATAAAGGTCGTGGAGATGGAAGATGATGAGGATTTCTGCGGCATTTCCCTGTTAAGGCCGCAGCCGGCCAGAAATCCGAAGATGGCGCCTCTGCATTACGGCCCGGAGCAGACGGCCGGCAAGTTCGGTACTTATACGCCTGAAGAGCAGGCTGCCATCATGCGCGAGCACGGAAAGAAAATCCCCACAGATGAGGTCGTATGTTATTGCCATTACTGTCTGGAGGGCCTGCGCCTTTCCGGCAAGAAGTCCTTCCACATCCTGGAGCTGCTGTTCTGAAGGCGGATTCTTGCTTCGACGGTTCTTTCGGGTGAAGTCTGGCGTCCTGTTCGATAAAGACAGGATATCTTGTGAGCCCGCCTGTTCTTATAAAAAATTATTGCGGCAATCTCCTGATAAATATTGATTATACGTGCTGTACGTGCTACAATGATGTTTGTAAGGGGGATAGGGAATGAGATTCAGAGAAGTTGATAAGATGCTTCGGAAAGATGGATGGTATGAAGTGGGAAAGGTAGGATCTCACCACCAATATAAACATCCAACAAAACCGGGACGGGTTACAGTTCCTGAACATGCAGGAAAAGATATCAATCTGACGGTTGTAAGAAGTATCAAAAAACAAGCGGGGCTGGACTAAACATCATAGCCTGCTGAGTCTCAGCTGTCAATAAAGGAGGAAAAGCATGAAGATTATATATCCGGCAGTATTTACGCCATACGAGGATTCACAGGATGGATTTGCGGTAGTATTTCCTGACCTGCCCGGCTGCGTAACTGGAGGCGATACGCTTGCAGAAGCAATGGAAATGGCAGAAGATGCTGCAAGCGGCTGGGTGCTTGCTGAATTGGAGGATGGTCATGATATTCCTAAAGCATCTCAGCCCAATGAAATCAAAACAGAGCCGGGAGAGTTTACAACTCTTGTTTTGCTGGATATGGATTTGTATGCAGAAAAGTATGGGAACAAGGCTGTAAAGAAGACATTGACAATTCCTGCTTGGATGAACACCTATGTTGAAAAACACAATATAAGCTGTTCAAAGGTTTTACAAGATGCAGTTGGCAAAATGGTTAATGCTGGCTGAGAATTAAATGTTAACAACAAATGATAAACAAAGACACTGCCAAATTTTTGACAGTGTCTTTGTTTATTTTTGCAATTGCGGTTTTGCATCACGCGATGTAATATTACATCATAATTACAAACAGCAATTTTGAAGCTAAGGAGGTAGCTGCAATGGCACTAATGACTGGTGAAGAGTATATCGAGAGTATCCGCGCCCTGAAGCCGGAAGTTTACATGTTCGGGAAGAGGATAGAGGAGCCGGTGGACGATCCCATCCTTCGTCCTTCCCTGAATTCGGTCCGCATGACCTACGATCTGGCCCAGGATCCGCAGTATAAAGATCTTATGACCGTGAAGTCTCCTTATACAGGTGAGATCATCAACCGTTTCACCCATATCCATCAGAGCACGACCGATCTCAGGAATAAAGTCAAGATGCAGCGCCTCTGCGGCCAGAAGACGGCAGCGTGCTTCCAGAGATGCGTCGGCATGGATGCTTTTAATGCCGAATTTTCCACGACTTTTGAGATCGATAAGAGATATGGCACCCACTATCATGAGAATTTCCTGAACTTCATGAAGTACGCCCAGACAAAGGACCTCACGGTCGACGGCGCCATGACAGACCCCAAGGGCGACCGCGGTCTCGCTCCGCATGCCCAGAAGGATCCGGATCTTTACCTGCATGTAGTGGAGAGAAGACCGGACGGCGTCGTTGTCCGCGGAGCCAAGGCTCATCAGACCGGCATCATCAATTCCCATGAGGTCATTGTCATGCCCACCATTTCCATGGGACCGGATGACAAGGATTACGCCATCTCTTTTGCGGTTCCCATCAACACACCCGGCATATTCATGATCGTCGGACGGCAGTCCTGCGATACCAGAAAGCTGGAGGGAACGAAGCTGGATGTCGGCAACCAGGAATTCGGCGGCGTTGAAGCGCTGACCATCTTTGACAATGTATTTGTTCCCAACGAGAGGATATTCCTGAACGGCGAGACTGAGTTCGCCGGCGTTCTGGTTGAACGTTTTGCAGGCTATCACCGCCAGTCCTACGGCGGCTGCAAGGTCGGCGTCGGCGACGTCCTGATCGGCGCGGCTGCTGTGATCGCTGATTACAACGGATGTCCCAGAGCTTCCCATGTCAAGGATAAGCTCATAGAGATGACCCATCTCAATGAGACCCTCTACTGCTGCGGCATCGCCTGCTCCGCTGAGGGCTATCAGACAGAATCCGGCAATTACATGATAGACCTGCTTCTGGCAAATGTCTGCAAGCAGAATGTTACCCGCTTCCCTTATGAGATCGTGCGTCTGGCTGAGGATATCGCCGGCGGTCTGATGGTTACCGCCCCTTCAGAGAAGGATTTCCGCGATCCCAAGCTCGGCAGGTACATCGATAAGTATCTCAGAGGCGTGAACGACGTTACGACCGAGAACCGTCTGAAGATGCTGCGTCTGATCGAGAATCTCTGCCTGGGCACAGCGGCTGTCGGCTACCGGACCGAGTCCATGCACGGAGCCGGATCTCCGCAGGCACAGAGGATCATGATCGCCCGTCAGGGCAACCTGGGCTATAAGAAGAGGCTTGCCAAGGCCATTGCCCACATAGAAGAGGATGAGGACTGATCCTGATCAGTTGTCTTTGACTGTAAGATAGAGGGTGTCCGGCGGCTTCCGGGATCCGGAGGCGGCCGGACTTGCCGGTCCAGGGATGATAAGTGATTCCCGGCCGGCTTTTTCTGGAGGAATGAAAGATGAATGATGCTGATCTTGAGAAGATCCAGCAGGTGCTGGACGAGAAGGTCCGCCCCAGCCTGGCAGTTCACGCGGGAGATGTTGTGATAGACAGGCTGGAGGGAGGAAGGCTTTATGTCCGGATGACCGGCGCCTGTGCCGGATGTCCCTCTGCGCAGACAGACATAGAAGAGATCGTAGGCGCCGAGCTGAAGGAGGCTTTTCCGGAACTTGAGGATGTCATCCTCCAGACCGGGGTAAGCGACAGCCTGATAGAAGAGGCGCGCCAGATGCTCCGCAGAAGACACCGGGAAGGCTGAAGCTTATGACGGTCCATATCAGATACTGCGGCGGCTGCAATCCCCGCTATGACCGGCAGGCTCTGGCAGAACGGATCCGCAGGCGTTTTCCGCAGATCACATTTGACTCTGATCCTGGTGCGGGCGACGGGGCTGTGGTGATCTTCTGCGGCTGCCCTTCTGCCTGCGTGGATGTGACAGAATCTTACGGGACATACGGGCGTTTTGTGATCTGGAGCGAAGCTGCACAGAAAAGACTGGAAGAATTTTTAGATAATATCTGTCAGAGAGAGAAGGGAGACCTGCCAGACGGGGCGGGAACCCTGCCAACAGGAGGAGAGAAGGCATGACAAATCTGCAAAGATACAACAAGATCATAAAGGACTACCTTGGCTGTACGGATGAGGAGCTTAATGATGAAGTCCTTGTCTACAACCGCTATCCCAAGTGGGATTCCGTAAAGCACATGGAGATGGTGGCGGCGCTGGAGGATAAGTTCTGCGTCATGTTCGAGACCCTGGATATCACATCTTTCAGCAAGTATTCACTGGGCATTGAGATCCTGAGGAAACTTGGTGTTGATATATGATATTTGACATCGACCGCAGGGACCCGGAGCGGACAGCTCTTCTGTCTGACGGAGGGCAGTCCGTCAGCTACGGCATACTCTCGGACCATATCCGACGGATCGGGGAGGCGGTGCCGGCAGGAAGCCTGGCTTTCTGCCTGTGCAGAAATGTCCCCGAGTCGGTCATCGGCTATCTTGGGCTTGTGCAGAACAGCTGCGCGCCGCTGCTTCTGGACGCGAAGCTGGATCCGGCAAGGTTTGCAGGTCTTTTTTCCTGCTACCGGCCTTCTTATCTGTGGATCCCGGAAGATCTGAGCGGAAGCTTTCAGCCTTATATCAGGAAAGAGATCCTGGAGATGGATGGTTACTGTCTGTGCGCGACAGGCCAGGAGAGAGCAGACCTGAACCAGAGCCTTGCCCTGCTGCTGGCCACGTCCGGGAGCACCGGCGATCCCCGGCTGGTAAGACTGTCCCGGGAGAATATTATGTCCAATGCCGCTGCCATCTGCCGGTATCTTATGATCACGCAGGAGGAGCGGCCGATCACCACCCTGCCCATGCACTACACATATGGGCTTTCTATTATCAACAGCCATCTGCTGGCCGGGGCCTGCGTTTTGATGACATCGTCCAGCTATGTGCAGCAGCCCTTCTGGGATTTCTTCAGCAGGGAGAAGGCCACCAGCTTTGGCGGAGTCCCCTATACCTACCAGATCCTGGACCGGCTCCATATATTCCGGGGGAAGCTTCCCTCCCTGCGGTCCTGCACCCAGGCCGGCGGAAAGCTGCCGGAAGCCCTGCAGAGAAAGATTGCTGTCTGGGCAGAGGGCAGCGGGGTGAAGTTCTTCGTGATGTACGGCCAGACCGAGGCAACGGCCAGGATGGCATATCTTCCGCCGCAGGACTGCCTGAATAAGCCGGGCAGCATAGGGATCCCCATCCCCGGCGGAAGATTTGAGATCATAGATAAAGAAGGGAATGTCCTGCAGCAGCCGGGACAGACCGGAGAGCTGGTCTACATAGGTCCCAATGTCTGCCTGGGCTATGCCGCCTGCCGGGAAGATCTGGCCCGGGGAGATGACAACCGGGGCAGGCTGCTGACCGGTGATATCGCCAGAAAGGACGAGGACGGATACTATTATATAGTTGGCCGGAAGAAAAGGTTCCTGAAGATCTTCGGGATCCGCATCAGTCTGGACGAATGCGAGAAGCTGCTGAAAGAGGAGTATCCGGGGACTGAGATCTTCTGCGGCGGCGAGGATAATGACCTGCGGATCTACTGCCGGGACCGGAAGGCTGCCGCGGAGGGCGCCGTTTTTCTGGCAGACCAGCTCCACCAGAGCAGGAGCGCTTTTTCTTCTTTTTACATCACGCAGATACCCAGGAATGAATACGGGAAGATCCTGTACAAAGAATTTGACAGATACGTTGCAAGCTGAGAAGAGGTGGCAATGATGCCAGGAAGAGTTTTTCCCTTCTCTATGGAGAAGGATGAAAAAGACCGGTATCTGACCGGGAAGATGATAGAGCTGACCCAGTACCACAGGGATCACTGCAGCGCTTACAGAAAGATGACAGATGCCTTGGGCTGTGATCTGCGCCGGATCACGCATTACAGCCAGCTGCCTTATCTGCCGGTTTCTCTTTTTAAGGACCTGCGTCTTTCCAGCCTGGAAGAGGGGGAAGATGATTTTAAGACAGTCACTTCCTCCGGAACCAGCGGCCAGCGCAGGTCCCAGATCATACTCGACGCGCGGACCAGGACGGATCAGCAGACGGCACTTGCCAGGATCGGGAGTGATTTTCTGGGCACCAGGAGAATGCCCTATCTTGTCATAGACTGCCCGGCCACAGTCGGGAAGAGGGATCATTTTTCGGCACGGACATCAGGAATCCTGGGCTTCTCCATTTTCGGCGCCCACAGAACATTCGCTCTCAACGATGATATGTGCCTCAATAAGGACGCCCTGCATGACTTCCTGGAAAAGTACGGCCGGCAGCCATTCCTGGTCTTCGGCTTTACATTCATGGTGTGGAAATATTTCTGCCAGGAGCTGGAGGCTGAGGGAATGCGGCCGGATATGCGCCGCGCCGTCCTGGTCCACGGGGGCGGCTGGAAGAAGCTGGCCGACCAGGCTGTGTCCAAGGAGGCATTTGCCGCCGGCCTTGGCAGGGTCTGCGGGATCAGCCGGGTCATAGATTACTATGGAATGGCGGAGCAGACCGGGAGCATTTTCTTTGAGTGCGAGTGCGGCCATCTGCACTGCTCTGATTATTCAGGCATCCTTTTCCGGCGGCCGGAGGATTTTTCTGTATGCGGGCCGGGAGAAGAGGGGATCATAGAAGTGCTGTCCACTCTTCCCAGGAGCTATCCGGGACATATCCTGCTGACGGAGGATCAGGGACGGCTGCTGGGCATCGACGACTGTCCCTGCGGGAGAGCAGGAGCATATTTTGAAGTATCCGGCCGCATTGAACATGCCGAGCTGAGGGGGTGCAGTGATACCTATGAGGACAGATCCTGATACCATCCGGGCGCTGCCCATCCGCTATATACTGGGAGACGCGGAGGTTCTGGCCCGGATTCCGATGCAGAAGCCCTTTGTACCATTTTCCGACAGGACTCTGGACCTGCTGGCCGCCCTGTCTGCCTCGCTCAGGGCCAGGGAAGAAGTGCGGACTATGCCGGACGCTGCGGCTTTCGCCTTCTGGTGCCGGAGGGCTGCCCTGGAAGGCCTGAAAAAGCAGTATTGCCGGGGCAGGGGAAGGAGGATCGGAAGAGGCGTCAGCCTTCACTTTACTCCTTCCAATATGCCGGTCCTTTTTGCCTTTTCCATGTGTGCCGGCCTGCTGGCCGGCTGCAGCGTCGTTATCCGTCTTTCCCGCAGCAGTTCCCCCGAGGAAGAGCTGATCTGCCGGACGCTGGCTGAACTTCTGGACAGTGATTTTGCAGACTTCCGGCCGAGGATCGTCTTCTGCAGATATGAACATGACCGGGCGGTTACGGATCTGCTGTGCAGCCTGTGCGATTTGCGGGTCATGTGGGGATCCGATGAATCCGTGCAGGAGATCCGCAGGTCCCCCCTGCCGCCGCGGGGTATTGATCTGCCTTTTGCGGCCAGAACTTCCGCTGCGGTGATCTCGGCAGAAGGGCTGCTGAAAAGCGGCAGCCTGGATCTGCTGGCCAGGGATTTTTACAACGACACTTTTCTGACTGATCAGAATGCCTGTTCCTCACCCCGCCTGATCTACTGGCTGGGCAGCCGGCAGGATACAGACCGGGCCAGGGACCTGTTCTGGACGGCCCTGGAAGAGGAGGTTACCAGGAGGGATTATCATGTGCAGGCCCAGACAGCCATCCGCAAGCTGGAGGCGGCGCTCTGCCTGGCGGCTGTCTGCGGAGCAGACCAGATCCAGGGGCCGGGCAGCACGCTTGTCAGAGTGCAGGCAGCAAAGCTGACGGAAGACATCTGGGACTATACAGCGCCGGGAGGTTTCTTCGTGGAAAGCTCCGGGGAGGACCTGCGCGGCCTGGAGCCAGTTCTGGGCGGCTGCTGCCAGACCATCGCCGTCGTAGGAACCGATCCGGGACGGGTCGCTGATCTGGTGGTCCGGGAAGGCCTGCGGGGCGTTGACCGGATCGTTCCTGCCGGGCATACGCTGGATTTTGCACTTACCTGGGACGGGATAGACATGATAGGAGCCATGTCCAGGCAGATCAGTCTGCCGGGCGGGAATGTGCTTTGATTTCACGGAAAGGAGACGGGCAGCGGAAAATATGGAGTATACAGTTGAAAATGACGGCTGCCGGCTGCATGTCTATGACAGCGGAGGGGAAAAACCGGTTCTGCTGCTGATCCATGGTGTTGCCTGCGATGGAAGTTTTTTTGAGAAGGCGCAGGAATATCTGACAGATGTTTACCGGGTGATCCGCTATGACCGACGGGGCCATTCTGCCAGCACGGCTCCGGCCGGAGCATCCTATACTGCCTCTGCTCAGGCAGGCGATGCTCTTGCCATATTAGACCGGGCCGGCTGCCGGCGGGCAGACGTCGCTTCCTGCAGCGCAGGAGGGATTCCGGCCCTGGAGCTGGCGCGCCGGGCTCCG
>ONFL01000145.1 GCA_900317095.1 uncultured Eubacteriales bacterium
GATCTGGCTGCCATAGTAGCGGAATATGCCGGGCCGATCACACTGCATATCATTAATTTTACACAGATCCAGCTGGCTATCTATGAAAAGTGCCCGCATGAAGAACTGACGATCATCATGCGCCGCTATATGATGCGGATCGCCGAGCAGATCGCGCTTTCAGAGGGGTCTATGGGACTGATCACCGGGGAGAGCATCGGACAGGTCGCCAGTCAGACCATGCAGAGCCTGCGGGCTACCAATGCGGTATGCACCCTGCCGGTTTACCGGCCGCTGATCGGATTTGACAAGAATGACATTATAGATGTGGCCCAGAAGATCGGAACATTTGAGACATCCATTCAGCCCTTTGAAGATTGCTGCACTATCTTTGTCGCGAAGCATCCGGTTACAAAACCCAATGTGCATGCGATAGAGCGTTCAGAGCATCATCTGGCGGATGTGATAGATGAGATGGTAAAGAAGGCTGTAGAAACCAGGCAGACCGTCGTCTGCGGCTCATAGTAATATTTCTGAATACAAAGGAAAATAATAAGCGCTCCACTGCCTGCTGCCTGCGGAGCGCTTATTCCATGAATGGCCGGATTGCTTCCATGAGATGATCCATATCTCTGCAGTTATTGATCTGCAGGGTCAGGGGGCGGGAGAGATCAGCACTGAAAATACCGAGAATAGAGTGGGCATTGATGCTGCCATTCTCGTCGATAAACTTCAGCTCGCCAGGACAGCCGGATATCGCATAGACGAATCTGCGAACCTGACTGATATCATTAAATCGGATCTGTACAGTTCTCACAGTATCAGCTCCTTTCTGTGTGTTGTACAGTACATAACCCTATAGTAGATTTTGGGAGCGGAAATGTCAAGGAGTCTTCCGTTTCCAGACTATGTAAAAAATTAAGAACGAGGTAGGCTGCTATGACAGAGGCAAAGCGCAGTGTCGCCTTCTGCACCCTGGGGTGCAAGGTTAATCAGTATGAGACCGACGCGATGGAGGAACAATTCGCGGCTGCAGGCTATGCGGTCCTGGATTTTACTGCCGCGGCGGACGTATATGTGATAAATACCTGTACGGTTACCAACATCGCGGACCGCAAGTCCCGACAGATGCTGCACAGGGCTAAAAAGCGCAATCCGCATGCCCTGGTAGCTGCAGTCGGCTGTTATGTGCAGAACGCGGCAGGAAGGGTTCTGGAGGATCCGGCCGTAGATCTGGTCATCGGCAATGACCTGAAAAAAGATATAGTAGGGATCGTGGAGAAATACCTGACAGACAGGGATCAGCAGGAGAGATGTTTTGTCAGGGATCTGACCGGCGGGGATGAGGAATTTGAAGATATGCCGGTCACCCGGCCGCTGGAGCATACGCGGGCAGTGATAAAGATCCAGGATGGCTGCAACCAGTTCTGTTCCTACTGCGCGATCCCCTATGCCCGGGGGCGGGTGCGCAGCCGCAGTATGGAGTCAGTGCTGAAGGAAGCTGCCCTGCTTAGCGGCAGCGGCTGCCATGAAGTGGTGCTGACCGGGATCCATATCAGTTCCTATGGGACCGATTTTGGGGATGACGATGCCAGGGCAGCCAACGGCGGCGCGGACGGAACATTTCAAGACAGCCGCCTGGGGGACCTGATCCTGGCCCTGGGGCAGCTGCCCGGAGTGGAGCGGATCCGCCTGGGATCCATAGAACCCAGGATCATTACGGAAGACTTTACCGCAAAGCTGGCGTCTGTACCGCAGCTGTGTCCTCATTTCCATCTGTCTCTGCAGAGCGGCTGCGGGGAGACTCTGCGGCGTATGAACCGGCATTATACACCGGACCAGTTTCTGGAAAGCTGTCGGATCCTGCGGAGATATTTTGACCGGCCCGCCATTACCACTGATATCATAGTAGGATTTCCCGGAGAGACGGACGAAGAGTTTGCGCAGAGCCGCCGCTTTGTCCGGGAAGCCGCCTTTGCCGACATGCATGTTTTCAAGTATTCCCGCCGGGACGGAACCAGGGCGGCGCTTATGAAAGAGCAGGTCAGTCCCGCCGTTATGGACATCCGCAGCGCAGCCCTGATCGCCGATGCAGAGCTTATGCATGAAGAATATATCCGTCAGTGCAGGGACATGACGATGCAGGTGCTGCTGGAGGAGCCGGTCTGGCTGAACGGACAGCAGTACATGACCGGTTACAGTAAAAATTACATCCGCTGTGCATTTTTGCTGCCGCCTGAGATGGAAAATCAGGTCGTAAGTGGGAAAGCAGAGGCGATCCTGACAAAAGAATTTGTTCTTTGTCGGGAAACGGATTGAAAAAAAACCTTAAATATATTACTATAAATTTTGAAAATGGTTTTGAACGTAAAATTTCTCTGATATCCCGGCAAAGAAAAGAAGGGACGTGAATGGGATGAATGGAAATGAAAATACACAGTATTTTAATGTAAATGCCGGAAAAAATCTTTCCGCGAAGGAGATCCTCAGGGACGTTTATCTTGCTTTGTCAGAAAAAGGATATAATCCGATCAATCAGATCGTGGGATATATTATGTCAGGAGATCCTACCTATATTACAAGCTATAAAAACGCGCGTTATCTGATCATGAAGATAGAGAGAGACGAACTGCTGGAAGAGCTGCTGCGCAGCTATATTGAAGTCAATCTGAAATAGACCGGCCGGGGAGAGAAATTTGAAAAAAAACAGCAGAATGATCGGGCTGGATTTCGGTTCGAAGACTGTAGGCGTTGCCGTGAGTGATCCTCTGGGAATCACCGCGCAGCCGCTGGAAACCGTGACAAGGAGCAGTGAGAACAAGCTCCGCAGAACACTTGCGCGGATCGAAGAAATTATCCGTCAGTATGACGCGAAGAAGATCATACTGGGATACCCGAAGAATATGAATGATACAGAAGGAGAGCGCGTGCGCAAGACGCTTGCCTTCAAAGAATCACTGGAACGGAGAACAGGTCTGCCTGTACAGCTCTGGGATGAACGGCTCAGCACTGTGGCATCGGAGAAGATCCTCATCGAGAGCGATATCAGGCGGGAGAACAGAAAGACGTATGTGGACCAGATCGCGGCTGCAATCATACTGCAGGGTTATCTGGACTATCTTGCGTTTCAGGACGAGAAAAAAGAAGAATAAAGAATAAGAGATCAATCGTGCGGAATTTCTGAATAAAGAACGAACATGACATGTGCATACCGGAGGCAGCCAAGGAAATAGTATGGAAGATATGCTGGAAGAGTTTAAGAAACTTCTCAGGGAGAAGGGCCTTAAAACTACCGGACAGAGACTGGCGGTTTTAAAGGCTCTTCTTGATAATCCCGAAAAGCATATGACCGTAGAAGAGATTTACGATATTGTACGCAAAAGCTCTCCCGAGATCGGTCTGGCTACTGTTTATCGCAATATCCAGCTGCTGACGGAGATGCAGCTGACGAATAAACTGAATCTGGATGACGGATATATCCGGTATGAGCTGGCGGATCCCCGTGAACATCACCACCACCATCATCATATGATCTGTCTGGACTGCGGCAGAGTTTTCGAGTTTCAGCAGGATCTGCTGGATGATCTGGAAGATAATATCATGGAAAAGACCGGATTTAAAGTCGTGAATCACGAAGTCAAGTTTTACGGTTACTGTGCGGACTGTCTTGCCAGGTGGGAAAAAGAGCAGGCAGCCAGAGCAGAAAAGGAGAAGGCCTGACTAACGGTACGTGTTCTGAATCGAACGGAAAGTCCTCACAACATTAATTTTCAGAAAGCAGAAGAGAGCTTTCTGCGCTTGCTATGGAGGCAAATATAATTGAATAAAGTAAAGAATACGAATCATCCCAGAGTTAAGATCATTCCTCTTGGAGGACTCGAGCATATCGGAATGAACATCACCTGCTTTGAGTATGAGGACAGTATCATTGTGGTAGACTGCGGCCTGCAGTTTCCTGATGACGATATGCTGGGGGTAGATCTGGTTATTCCTGATATCACCTATCTGATGGATAACATCGACAAAGTAAAGGGATTTGTTATTACCCACGGACATGAGGATCATATCGGCGCACTGCCCTATGTCCTGCGTCAGATCAATGTGCCCATCTACGCTACAAAGCTTACCATGGGCATCATAGAGGGAAAGCTCAAGGAACATGATATGCTTGCCAAGACCCGCCGCAAGGTGATCCGTCACGGACAGAGCATTCATCTGGGAGCTTTCCGCGTAGAATTCATAAAGACAAATCACAGTATCGCGGACGCGACCGCGCTGGCCATCTATTCCCCTGCGGGGATTATTGTACACACCGGAGATTTCAAGATAGATTATACCCCTGTTTATGGGGAGATGATCGACCTGGCCCGCTTTGCCGAACTGGGAAGAAAGGGCGTCCTTGCTCTGCTCTGCGACAGTACCAACGCCGAGAAGGCCGGCTTTACGCCATCCGAGAAGACGGTCGGCGCGAAAATGCGGGCCATATTTGACGCTCATACAAAGGGTCGTATCATTATCGCGACCTTCGCGTCAAATGTAGACCGTGTTCAGCAGATCATAGATATCGCCTATGAAAAAGGCAGAAAAGTCATCGTTGAGGGGCGGAGCATGGTGAACATCATCACCGTTGCTACAGAACTGGGATATATCCGGATCCCGGAGAACACGCTGATCGATATTAATTCCATGCACAACTACCCCGATGACCGGCTGGTGCTGATCACAACAGGAAGCCAGGGCGAGACCATGGCCGCCCTTTCAAGAATGGCAGCCGATACCCACCGTAAGGTAAGGATCAAGCCCGGGGATACCATTGTTTTCAGTTCTCATCCCATTCCGGGTAATGAAAAAGCCGTTACCAACGTGATGAACGAGCTTTATCGCAAGGGAGCCGAGATCATTTTCCAGGACACCCATGTTTCC
>ONFL01000140.1 GCA_900317095.1 uncultured Eubacteriales bacterium
AAAAAAAAAAGACCATAAGCCTTTATAAAAAAAGCCCCGGCCTGAGGCCGGGGCAAATACCCGCTGGGATGTGTGCGCTTCGGGTATTTTTGATAATATTTACTGTACACCCAGTGTTGCAAGGACGATTGCGAGTACGGCACTGATCAGCGGGATAACTACTGTGATCATACCTACATCTGCATAGGATTCCTTATGAGTCATCTGAGATGCCATCAGCAGGGTGATAACCGCGCCATTGTGAGGCAGGGAATCCATACCGCCGGATGCGATGGCTACGCATCGATGCAGCTGCTGATAGGTAATACCGGCCTTGTCAGCCTGCTCCATCAGCTGATCGCCGATAGTAGACAGAGCGATGGACATACCGCCGGATGCGGATCCGGTTACACCTGCAAGTACGGTTGTGAATACCGCACCGGAGATCAGCGGGTTGCCGCCTGCCAGTGAGGAAAGTGCACCTGCAAGGATCTGATAGCCGGCCAGGGAGGAAATTACGTTGCCGTAACCAACCTCGGAAGCGGTGTTCATGATTGCCAGGAAGGAGCCCTGTACACCATCTTTAAGTGTCTCAACAGGTCCCTTGGAGAATCTCTTCATATTCAGGAACAGGCAGACAAGGATGCCGGCGATCAGGGCGATAACCAGAGACCATGTACCTGCTACGGAAGAAAGAGTTGTGTTGTAAGTATCGGGATCTTCCAGATACTTGAAAGCTGCTGCATGAGCAGAGATGTAAACTGCCTTGGAAAGAACCAGGTTCAGACCGATAACGACGATGATAGGCAGAAGAGCCGCGCCGAAGGAAGGCAGATTGGATTCATCAACCTTTGCGATGTTCTCGTTCGGATGATCACCGTAGCCCTCACCATTGGCCATAGCTTTCTTGATACGGGTGTTGAGCCAGAGCATGATAACGATGAACTGGAATGCAGCAGCAATGATACCAAGTACCGGAGCTGCGAAAGCATCTGTACCGAAGAAACGCATAGGAATGGTGTTCTGGATCTGCGGAGATCCGGGCAGACAGGTCATGGTGAAGCAGAAGGCGCCGGCTGCGATGGAACCAGGCAGGAATCTCTTCGGGATGTTGGCCTTTCTGTAAAGGATGGCGCCGATGGGGTAGATAGCAAATACTACTACGAACATGGAAACGCCGCCGTATGTCAGCAGAGCGCAGGCAACAACTACTGCCAGTGCTTCCTTGCCGCCGCCCAGATGATCAAAGATCCAGTTGGCGATGGACTTGGCAGATCCGGAGTAATCCATAACGGTACCGAAGATGGCGCCGAGCATGAAGAACGGGAAATACTGTTTTACATAGTTGCCGAGTGCTTTCATGAAGACTTCGGTGTAGGTTGCCATGATGTGGATGGTTCCCGGCTGGCCAAGGAAGAGGCCTGTCAGGATAACGCCGACTGTAGCAAGTACAGGGGCGATGAGAACTACTGACCAGCCCTTGAATGCCAGGTATATCAGCAATACCAGTGAAATGATAATAGCAAGTACTTCTAACATCTAATTAATTCCTCTCGATTTTAGTACATAACAACATCTAGCATCTGATGCCGGATCTCTCATATTCCGGCGGGGCCCTGCGGCCCGAAAGGCTTTCTCTCAGCAGCTGCTGATATCTGCCTCTCCATCGTGGCTGAACATCGAGTCCGCCAGGATCTCTTCCTCTTCTCATCTTCCCGCAGACAGATGGAAGCCAATAAACCATCGGGGTCGTCCGCGGAACCATGGAGTCAGGTTCAGTTCAGCTGGGTTCTTCTCATGCGCACATCCTCCTTTACCCAACAGCGTCCCAGCCGCTGCAGAACACGAAACTGTTCAAATACTCTGCAATGCATGAATGCATTGATGTCTCTGTTAAATCCTTCACCATGTTACCACCTGCCCGTCCTTTTTTCAACAGCAAATTTATTTTTTTTTTATATTTGTTAACATTTTTTACAGAATCCCTTCATGAATCTTTTGCTTTCCTGTTCGTTTTGACTGTATACAAGGCAGGGCAGATCATTATCCCTCGTGCGATGCCGTACAAAAGCAGGCGAATCCGCGGCAATATTTTGACAACTAACTGTTTTCCATATTTTTAACGCCTTGTGTCGCAGTTTGACACAAAATGTCTGATAATTGCACCATCTATTCTCTGCCTCAGGCCTCCTTCAGGCGGCTCTTCTTTAGCGCAGATTGCACAAAAATACCTCCGCCGGCCTGCTGTGCAGGATGACGGAGGTCCGCATTCTTACTATATAATAATGTTCTTTTCAGGAAAACGCTTCAGGAATCAGCATACACCGATCGTTGCCAGGATGATAGCTATTACGCAGACGATCAGCGGAATAACAACGGTACACATACCGATATCTACATAGGATTCTTTGTGCGTCATCTGAGAAGCCATCAGCAGTGTGATAACCGCGCCGTTGTGAGGCAGGGAATCCATACCGCCGGATGCGATGGCTACTACACGGTGCAGAGCCTGATAGCTGATGCCGGCCTTGTCAGCCTGCTCCATCAGGGAGTCGCCGATGGTGTTGAGGGCGATGGACATACCGCCGGAAGCGGAACCGGTTACACCTGCAAGTACGGTCGTGAATACCGCACCGGAGATCAGCGGGTTGCCGCCGGCCAGGGAAGCCATGGCGCCTGCAAGAATCTGATAACCTGCCAGGGAGCTGATAACGTTGCCGTATCCAACCTCGGATGCGGTGTTCATGATGGCCAGGAAGGAACCCTGTACACCATCTTTGAGTGTCTCAACAGGTCCCTTGGAGAATCTCTTCATGTTCATGAAGAGACATACAACGATACCGGCGATCAGGGCGATGATCAGAGACCATGTTCCTGCTACGGAAGAAAGCTTTGTAGCGTAGGTATCGGGATCCTCAAGGTATGTAAACGCTGCAGCGTGTGCCTCTGTGTAAACGCCCTTGGAAAGGATCAGGTTGAGGACGATAACGATGATGATGGGCAGAAGGGCGGTTCCGAAAGAAGGAAGATTGGAATCGTCGACATTGGCCAGGTTCTCATTGTTGTGGTCGCCGTAGCCTTCACCCTTGGCCATGGCCTTCTTAATACGGGTGTTGAGCCAGAGCATGATCAGTATGAACTCCAGAGCCGCGGAGATGATACCAAGTACCGGGGCTGCGAAAGCATCTGTGCCGAAGAAACGCATGGGAATAGTATTCTGGATCTGAGGTGTACCGGGAATAGCGGTCATGGTGAATGTGAAGGCACCGGCCGCGATACATCCGGGAAGGAATCTCTTGGGAACGCCGGCCTTGCGGAAAAGGATGGCGCCGATCGGGTAGATTGCGAATACTACTACGAAAAGGGAAACACCGCCGTATGTCAGCAGAGCGCAGGCAACAACAACGGCCAGGGCCTCTTTGCCGGATCCCAGATGAGCAAAGATCCAGTTGGCAATGGACTTGGCAGATCCCGAATAATCCATAACGGTGCCGAAGATAGCGCCGAGCATGAAGAACGGGAAGTATGTCTTAACATAGTTGCCGAGGGCTTTCATGAATACCTCGGTGTAGGTGGCCATGATATGGATGCCGCCGGGCGTTCCCAGGAACAGCTCGGTCAGGACCATGCCGACGCAGGCAAGTACAGGAGCGATCAGAACGACAGACCAGCCCTTGAATGCCAGGTAGATCAGCAATACCAGTGAAATGATAATAGCAAGTACTTCTAACATCTGCTTAATTCCTCTCGATTTTTAAATTCCGGTACGAAAAGCGGAGCCGGCCTGCGGCCTGCGCATTCCCGCCGGGTGCAGAAACGAAAAAAGCCGGGCTTCTCAAAGGCCCGGCTTTAAAAACTATCTTCTGTCAGGCCTTGGGGGGCATAACCTTTGCCTCGCCCTTGATGACAACCTTGCCGTCCTGATTTGTGCAGACGGTCTCAAGGATGGCTCTGTTCTTCTCTACATTGACTTCCTTAACCGTTACGGTAGCGGTTACGGTATCGCCGATGTGAACAGGAGCGGTAAAGTTCAGAGTCTGTCCAACATAGATGGTTCCCGGTCCCGGAAGATGCATTCCGATGGCTGCGGAAATGAAACCTGCGCTCAGCATTCCGTGAGCGATACGGCCCTTGAACATAGTCTTGGAAGCTGCAACTTCATCTGTGTGAGCCGGGTTCAGATCGCCTGAAACACCTGCGAACATGTCAACCAGTGTCTCTGTGACGGTTCTGGAGAGTGCGTAGCTGTCGCCAACCTTCATCTCATTAATAGTCATGGTAAATTCCTCCTTTGCCTGACAGTGATCCCCGCACTGCCAATAAATAAGATGTTTATGGTCTTGAAAACTGCTGTCTGAAATATTGTTATTTCTGCTTTTCAAGTCCAGTAATATATTAACATTTTCACAAAGTAAATTCAATACGAAATTTAGAATTTTTTAATTTTTTTCTGCATAATTACCTTGTCTGTGGCATAAATATTGCTAATTATGGACAATTTGACTTTATTATTCAATTCTTTTGTCTTAAATCAGGAGCATTTTGCGAAATTCTGCTGGATATTTTTTTAACATTCAACTGGCAGACAGGCCCTGTTACATGGATTTTACAATAGTCTGATAGCAGACTTTACTTAATTTTAATATCATATATAATGAATTATTATATGTAGGAAAATGTATAATAATTACGACGGATGTCAGCGTGCATCCGTGAAATGAGGAAGAAGTATATGATCAATTTCAGGGAAAAGAAGGGCTTCATCTGTGACATGGACGGAGTCCTTTATCACGGAAACCTGCTGCTTCCCGGTGCGAAAGAATTCGTCAGCTGGCTGCAGGAGGAGAACAAGAAATATCTGTTTCTTACCAATAACAGCGGCATGACGCCCAGAGAGCTTAAGCAGAAGCTGGAGCGGCTGGGGCTTTCCGTACCGGAAGAGCATTTTTATACCAGCGCGCTGGCTACAGCGAAGTTTCTCCGCTCGCAGGCGCCCGGCTGTTCTGTCTACGCCATAGGTGAAGCCGGTCTGCTGAACGCCCTCTACGACGCCGGCATGACCATGAACGACGTCAATCCGGATTATGTTGTGATCGGTGAGAGCCGTACTTATACCATGGAGACACTGACAAGAGCGGTCAATCTTGTCCTGGGCGGGGCCAGACTGATCGGGGCCAACTCCGACGTCTCCGGTCCCATAGAAGACGGGATCATTCCCGCCTGCCGGGCTCTGATGGCTCCTATAGAGATGGCCACCGGCAAGAAAGCCTATTTCTGCGGCAAACCCAACCCGCTGATGATGAGCACGGGACTTAAGATCCTGGGCTGTCATTCCGAGGATGCCGTGATCATCGGCGACCGCATGGACACGGATATCGTCGCCGGTACAGAACGGGGCGTCGATACTGTTCTGGTCCTTTCCGGCGTTACCAGCCGGGAGACTGCTTCCCTTTTTGCCTACCAGCCAACCATGACGCTGAACGGAGTCGGCGATATCGTACGGCTTGCGAAAGACAAGGAGGGAGAACAGTGAAATACGCTCTTATAGATATGGGTTCCAATACAATTCATCTCTGCGTCTACGAGGTTGTAGGCGATAAGGCTCTTAAGCTTTTTCAGAATAAGATCGTAGCCGGCATCGCCAGCTATGTGGAGGAAGGGTGCCTGAGCCAGAACGGCATTCAGGCTGCTGTCGACGCTCTTACCAGCTTCAACCAGATCCTTGGCCTGCTGGATATAGAACACGTTGATGTCTTTGCCACCGCTTCCCTGCGTAATATCAATAATCAGGAAGAAGTCCTGACGGCCATCACCCGCCAGACCGGCAGGCAGGTGGAGATCCTCTCCGGAAGTCAGGAAGCCATTCTTGGCTACTACGGTGTTGTCCAGGAGGTACATCCCCAGAAAGGCTTCCTGGTCGACATAGGCGGCGGCAGCACGGAGATCACAAGTTTCAGCCAGGAGGGACCGTCCAGCAGTACCAGTTATCCTCTGGGCTGCCTGAATCTCTACAAACATAATGTCAATGGCTACATTTTCCCTACCCAGAAGGAAAGGGATAAGATGGAAGACGACATTGCACAGACATTCCGCGACGTCCCCCAGTATACCGGCAAGCCGGGCAGGGGAACCCTCTATGCCGTAGGCGGAACAGCCCGGGCCGTGCGCAAGCTGGCAAACCACTATTTTAAAAATGACAGATCCAATATGCTGATCCAGAAAAAGCAGATCCGCGAACTGCGCAAGTACCTTGAGAAGCAGGGGCAGAGCCGCATCAATCTGATCATCCGCTACTGTCCGGACCGTTTCCATACCATCATCCCGGGTCTCATGATCCTGGAAGCTCTGATGATCCGCACCGGTGCCGGCAGCATAGAGGTATGTTCCTCCGGTGTCCGCGAGGGCTACCTGTGGAACAAGATACATATAAAATAACCGAAGGGGTGTGAGTGTATATCATGAACACACTGATTCAGAAACTATTCCGAAAACTCAGCCTGACGAAAGAAAAGGAAGAGGAAAAAGTGACTATGACAGCTGAAAACACAGACAATCAGACACAAAAGAGCGATACCAGAAAATGCTACACAAACCGGGAACTCTCCTGGCTTTCCTTCAACGAACGGGTCCTGGACGAGGCCGCCAATCCGCGGGTTCCTCTGGCTGAGCGGCTGACATTCGCCTCCATCTACCAGACAAACCTGGACGAGTTCTTTATGGTCCGCGTCGGCACCCTGGTAACCCAGATGCATTCCGACGAGGTCATACTGGAGAACAAGACCTGGATGAGCAGCGAAGAACAGGTCAAGGCCATTCTCAAGAGAGTCAAGGCTCTGGAGGTTAAAAAGGCATCCGTCTACGAACAGCTTATGGGGGAGCTGGAGCCGCAGGGCATCCGCATCATTAATTTCCAGAAGCTGTCCAGCGAAGAGGGGAAATTCCTGGAGAAATATTTTGACGCCCACATAGCTCCCTTCCTTTCCCCGATGATCATCAGCAAGCAGAATCCTTTTCCTTTCCTGACAAATAAGCAGCTGTACGCGGTCGTGCTCCTCTCCTCCTCCAAGGGAAAGAACCGGATCGGGATCGTACCCTGCCGCAGCGGTGTCTTCCAGCGCCTGATAGAGATACCCACCCGTCCCGGCACCTTTATGCTGGCGGAGGAGCTGATCCTGCACTTTGTAGCAAAGCTCTATAAGAATTACACCATCCGTGAAAAATCCATCATGCGCATCACCCGCAACGCGGATATTGACGCCATGGATATCTATGACGAGGATATGGATTACCGCGATGTCATGGAGAAGCTGATAAAGAAGAGGAACAGGCTGGAGCCCATCCGCGTGGAGCTGAGCCGCAAGATCAACGACAAGGCCATTCAGGAACTGGCCGGCTATCTCAAGATAAACCCCCGCCATTTCATAAATGTGGCTACTCCCCTGGACCTGTCCTTTGTTTTCCAGCTCCAGTCCTATCTTTCCGACAGAAAGGAGCTCTTCTATGAGGTACGCACGCCCAGGAACTCGGCTCTCGTTGACCTGAAGAGAAGCGTGATGGATCAGGTGGATGAGAAGGACATCCTGCTGTCCTATCCATATGAGAGCATGAAGCCCTTCATAAAGATGCTGGAGGAGGCTGCTGTGGACGAAAGCGTCGTTTCCATAAAAATGACCCTCTACCGGGTTGTCGGCGGCAATAGCAAGATCATAGACGCTCTTGTCGAAGCCGCTGAAAACGGCAAGGAAGTCATCGTCCTCATAGAGCTGCGCGCCCGCTTTGACGAGGGAAATAATATAGAAGTTTCCAAACGCCTGCAGGATGCCGGCTGTCAGATCCTCTACGGACTGGAGCGCTACAAGGTGCATTCCAAGCTCTGCCTGATCACCCGCTCTACAGCGGACCACGGCTTTTCCTATATGACCCAGATCGGCACCGGCAATTACAACGAAAAGACCGCCAAGCTCTACACCGACCTCTGCCTGATGACCGCGAACCAGGATATCGGAGCCGAAGCCGCCAGGGTATTTGCCGCTCTGCAGATGGGTGAGACCGTAGATGATGTCTCCCACCTGCTTGTCGCTCCTAAATGTCTGCAGAATAAGATCCTGGATATGATGGATGAGCAGATCAGCCTGGCCAGGGCCGGCAAAGAGGCTTATATCGGCGCCAAGATCAACTCTCTGACAGACAAAAAGATCATAGAAAAACTTATTGAAGCCAGCCAGGCCGGCGTGCGCATAGAGCTTGTCGTGCGCGGAATCTGCTGCCTGCGCCCGAAGGTTCCCGGCTATACAGACAACATCACCGTCATCAGCATCGTCGGCAGATTCCTGGAGCACTCCCGGATCTATCTGTTCGGTCTGGGCGATGAGCAGAAGATGTACATTTCATCCGCTGACTTCATGACCCGCAACACTGTCCGCCGTGTGGAGATAGCAGCGCCCATATACGATCCCGATATCCGGACTCGGATCCGCGCCTTCTTCGACACCCTGATGCAGGATGATGAGAAGGGCCGCGAGCAGGATGAAACGGCTGTCTACCACCACAGGCACCTGCATGATACTCCCTTAAACGCGCAGGAGTATTTCTATGAACAGGCTTATAAAGCAGCGGAAAACAGATAAAGTCAGACCTGTGTAATACCCGAGAACAGACAGATACAATATTTAAAAAACAGCTGAGGACAGATAAGAAACTGCCCTCAGCTGTTTTTTCTCCGCTTTTCCTATCTTATATAGAAGCGGATCATCTTGACATCATTTTTGGGGTGCGTCCCGAAAAGGCTGCTGCCCGGCAGAACCTGTCTTCTGCCATAGTTGGAAATGAGAATACCGTCTCCATGCTTTTCATAGCCGGTGATGGTCATCCAGTGCCAGGTTTCCTCGTCCAGCTCCAGATCGGAATGCGTGAGGATCAGCAGGGCCAGCGGCTGCCCCCGGTCTATGCTTTCGTGCGCGAAGAGGAAGGCTTCCTGCGGATCCTTCCATCCGCGGCAGATCTCGCTTTTGGCCTGCCCGCCGTTGTTGCTCACATATTCCAGGAAATTCTCCTCATATCTTTCTATACTGGGAAAGCCCATAAAACCAGGCCGCATATAGTATCGAAACATATGTTTCTGCAACTTCAGATACTGCGCCTGTGTAAAAAGCGGGACGGCCTTACCCTCTGTCTCCCCCATGTCCTTTATCTGGTCCGGAGCCCCGGTCAGTCCGTAGAATGCTGCCAGATTTGACGCGGATACCGAGGCGCAGCCGGCCAGTCTGGCGAACTTACCGGTAAACCAGTGCTGGTCGCCGCCATAAGCCATTGACCCGTCCGGCAGCATGATCCGCGGAAAATTACGGATCTCTGCGAATCCCTCCATCTACTGTCCCTCCTTCAAGTAGCGCGCCAGCTGCGGGAACATTGCTATGCTCCGCCCCAGTATGCCGTGCATGTAGGCAATTCCTGTACCGTAGTTCGTAAAAGGCACGCCCTGGTCCCGGGCCCGCCGCATCCGAGAAAGCACCTCCCGCCCATTCAGCATGCAGGCTCCGCAATGCAGGATCAGCTGATAGCCTGTCAGGTCATCCGGGAAGGATCTGCCGGAGCTGGTCTCGACCGTCAGATTCGCGCCCGTAAAGTCTTTCAGCCAGCCGGGGATCTTTACGGTGCCGATATCCCCGCACTGGCGGTGATGGGTGCAGCCCTCCGCCACCAGCACCCGGTCACCGTCCTTCAGGCTGCGGATGGCTGCGGCTCCCTTGACCGCTGTCTCCAGAAAACCCTTGTAGCGGGCCATGAGGATGGAAAAGGATGTCAGGGGAATCTCCTCCGGGACAAGGGCATTCACCTTGCCGAAAGCCTGGCTGTCGGTGATGACCAGATCCGGCGGCTCCTTCATAGCCTGCAGTGCAGCCGCCAGCTCCGTCTCCCTGACGCACAGAGCCAGAGAGCCCGCCTCCAGTATATCCCTTACCATCATCTGCTGGGGAAGGATCAGTCTCCCCTTCGGCGCCGCCTCGTCTATGGGAATGACCAGGATGACCCTGCTGCCGGCCTGCAGCAGGTCGCGGACCAGAGGCCTGTCCCGCCGCTGCCCTGTCAGGCGGGCCAGTCGCTCCTTAAGCTCATGGATGCGGATCCCTTCCCTGGCGCTGACGTAGATCTCATGGTCTGCGGCGGCCGGAACCGTAGCCAGCAGGTCGCACTTATTCAGCGCGATCAGATAGGGTATGTCCTTTTGCTTAAAAAGCTCTTCCAGTTCCCGGTCGCTGCCGGTCATACCCTGCTGACAGTCCACGACCAACACGGCCATATCGGCCTCCTCCAGCACCCGTCTGGCCTGACGGACTCTTTTTTCGCCCAGGCTGCCCTCATCGTCCATGCCGGGTGTATCTATGATGACCACCGGTCCCAGGGGAAGCAGCTCCATTGATTTGCGGACCGGGTCCGTTGTGGTTCCCGCCGCCGCCGCAACCACGGACAGATCCTGACCGGTGACGGCGTTGACCAGGCTGGACTTGCCGGCGTTGCGCCGTCCGAAAAATCCAATATGAACCCGCTGTGCCGAGGGTGTATCATTCAGTCCCATCTTCTGCTCCTTCCACCCCGTCTGCCGGGATCAGCTGCTGCTTTATATAGGTTACAAATGTCTCTGCCAGCGGACTGAGCCGGACATCGCTGCGCCAGATCAGGGACAGCCAGGAAGAGCGGCTTCCCTCCTCCAGCTGCCTCCAGGCCAGATCCGAAAAAGAATATGTATCCTTCGTCGAACCCGGACAGATCAGGATGCCCAGATTGCTGCGGACAAGCCCTATGGCGCTGGAAACCTGGTCATACTCACAGAAAACGTCTGCCTGCAGTCCCTGATCCGCAAACCAGCGGCGGATCTCTGTGCTGCGCCTGCCGGAAATGATCAGCCTCTGTCCGGCCAGATCCCGCAGCTTGAGGGACCCGGATCCGGCAGCCAGAGGGTGGACATTCTTGACCAGAACCGCCCAGGGCTCCCGGCCTACCCGCAGAGATTCAAAATTCTCCTGATCGAAGGGTTCCCTGATCACCGCCGCGTCCAGCAGGCCCTGCCGCATGCGTTCAACAACATCATCTGTATTGCCGCTCCAGATGTTGTAGGAAACCTGCGGATACTGCTCCCCAAAGCCCGCGATCCAGGAAGGGATCAGCCTGCTGCCCGCCGAACCCACCGAACCGATATAGATCTTCCCGCAGGTCCCCTGCTTCATCTGGCGGACCTGCTGCACGGAATGGTCCAGCAGCTGCTGTATCTGCAGACATTGCCTGCGGAAATACCTTCCCTCCTCGGTCAGATGCAGCCTTTTCTTCTCTCGCCGGAAGAGAGGGACGCCCAGCTCCTCTTCCAGAGCCTGCAGGGACCGGCTCAGAGGAGGCTGGGAGATATGCAGATCACGGGCCGCCTGCGTGATATTCTCATAGCGGGCTATTGTCAGAAAATATTCCAGTGTCTTCAGCTCCATTACCGGCCCTCCTTTTTATCTGCTATCATAACACTTTTTCATACCTTTTCAGCATGAACTTGCCCAAAATAGAAGTATTTTATAAAACCTGTACCAAGGTGCTATAATCCATGGCAGGCGGAAAAGAAATATGGAACTTTTTAAGACTATGGTGCAGCTGCAGCTGATGCTGTTCCTGCTGATCCTGACCGGCATCGCCGTACGAAAACTGAAGATGGTGGATGAGAAGAGCCGCAAGGCCCTTTCAGACCTGCTGATCAATCTCATCCTGCCCTGCAATATCATCCATTCTTTCATGGGAGATATGGATATATCCCCGGAATTTCTGAAAAACTGTATCCTTTCACTGGTCATTTCCGCCGCTATCCAGGTAGCTGCGACCCTGGGAAGCAAGCTGCTGTTCCGGCCCTTTGCCCGGGAAAAGAAGAGCGTCATGTCCTACGGCATGATCTGCTCCAATTCCAGCTTTATCGGCCTGCCGGTGGCCGGAGCCATTTACAGTGATCTGGGAGTCCTGTATACCTCTATATTCCAGCTGCCGATCCGCTTTACCATGTGGACGGCCGGCCTGGCACTCTTCACGGATGTCGACCGCAAGGCGGCCATAAAAAAGTCCTGCTCCATCCCTGCATCATAGCCATGTACATCGGCTTTGCCCTGATGCTGCTGCCCATCTCACTGCCCGGCTTTGTATCCAATACTATCGGCGCCCTGAGCAGCTGCACCATTCCGGTCTCCATGATCGTCATCGGTGCCATCCTGGCCGACGCCGATATCCACACCATGTTCTCAAAGGAAATCCTCTACTTCACCCTCCTGCGGCTGGTTGTCTTCCCGCTTGCCGTCTACGCCGTCCTGCTGCCCTTCCATCTGGACAATCTGGTCACGCACATAGCCCTGATCATGAGCGCCATGCCCGCCGGCAGCACGACTACGATCCTGGCCGACAAATACGGCTGCGACGCCATGTTCGCGTCCCAGATCGTCTTCGTATCGACGCTCTTCTCCATCGTTACCATTCCCTTTATCTGCCTGCTCCCATGAGACAGACAGATAAAGGGCACACGCAGCTGCCGCAGAGCAGCGAATCTATCTCCCTTCTATATCAGAAAGAGCCGCCGGCTGCCGGCGGCTCAAATTCGTATAAAAGAAAAGAGCCGCTGAACAAACTCAGCGGCTCAAAGCCATGCAGTTGGGGGGACTTGAACCCCCATGAGTGTTACCTCACTAGAACCTGAATCTAGCGCGTCTGCCAATTCCGCCACAACTGCGTATCTTTCGCAGGTTTTTTCGTGCCTGCGAAGAGTATTATAGCACGGCGTATTTTTTTTGTAAAGTGGAAAATGAAGATTTTTTAATCTCTGCAGACATGTCCGTATCCGCGCAGGCAGATCTCCACATCTTCCATGTCCTGGACCTGAATAACCGCGATCGGCATGGATGTCTCACGGTCAAAGGAAGTGTAGACATAATCTACGTCAATATTGCTGCCGGCGATATCCCTCAGAAGGCTGTTGAGACCGCCGGGAACATCCTTCATCTCCACGCAGAGTACGTTGTCAACATGGGTCAGATAGTCTCTGGCCTGAAATGCCTTGGCCGCTGTCTGCGGATCGGAGACCAGCATGCGGATGACGCCGAATTCGCCGCAGTCATTAGTAACCAGTGATATGATATTAATGTTGTTCTCAGTCAGGATACCGGTGATATCCTGCATCATACCCTTTTTATTCTCGGTGAAAAGGGAAACCTGTTCAACCATCTCTATGTTCTCCTTTACTTACTGGCCGGATGAAATATTTCCTCTATCCGGTATCCGTTTCCGTCCCATAATACCCTTATTATACAGCAATTGTCAATATGAGGCCGCCAATAATCCGCCCTGGGACAATGATCTATGCAGCTGAGCAGGCCGCGGATGCAGGCTCCGTGGCTGGCGGTCAGGATGGTCACGCTCCGGCTCTCCCCGGCCAGACTCCGGGCCAGATCCTCCAGGAAGCTGCCGCACCTCTCCTGCAGAGCTTCAATGCTCTCGCCGCCCTCCGGTGCCTGAAAATGGACCGGGTCATCGAAGAGATTGCGCATGCTCTGGCCCAGTTCTTTGATGATGTGCCCTTCGTTGACGCCGAAGCTCATCTCCTGCAGGCGGGCATCCGTGCGGATCTTCTGGTCCTGGAGGCCGGAAATGATCTGTGCAGTCTTTAAGGCCCTGTGCAGGGGACTGGAATAGACCCGGTCGAAAGAGACGCCGTTTCCCCGGAAAAAATCCCTGGCCTGGCCGGCCTGGCGGATCCCCTTCTCGTTGAGGGGTATATCAACATGTCCCTGAACCCTGCCTTCATCATTATAATCCGTCTGACCGTGCCGGACAAAATATATCCTGTGCTGCATTGGCTCGCTCTCCTTTTCATGCTATGATAAAAGCGCCGGAAATCCGGCAGCTTATGAAGTGATTTCTATGTTTTCAGTACAGGCTTTTAAGGGGGGATATCGATGACAGCTCTGCTGCAGCTCACCGCCCGGCCCATGACGCCTCCCCCGCTCTGGGGCAGTTTTCATATCCTGTTTCTGGTCCTGGGAGCAATTGCCGCGCTGATCTTCTCCCGCCTGGCTGCCGGCTGCGGCGAGCGCGGGGCCCGCAGGATCTATCTGACGGTCTTTGTCATTCTGGCGGCAGGGGAGATCTACAAGCAGCTCTTCAGTTATTACATTGTAATGAAGGGCAGCTATGACTGGTGGATCTTTCCCTTCCAGCTCTGCAGCATGCCTATCTACCTGACGCCTCTGGCGGCCTTTCTGCCGGACGGTCGAGCCCGCAGGACCATCTGTACCTTTCTCATGGATTTCTCTCTGCTCGGTGCCATCGCCACTTTAGCCTACCCCGCCGGGATCATGCGGGAATATCTGGCGCTGACCCTGCACGGCTTTCTCTGGCACATCGTCCTGCTTTTCCTGGGCCTGTTTATCCTCATGCATGGTGACGCAGACCTGTCTGCCCGGGGATTTTTTAGAACTCTGCCTCTTTTCGGCCTCTGCTGCGCCCTGGCAGAACTTTTCAACTGCCTCTTCCACAGCCGCGGGGAGATCAATATGTTCTATATCTCCCCCTTCGAGATATCCACGCAGCCGGTCTTCTCCGACATAGACCGGATCCTGAGCCGTCCCGCCGGTATAGCACTCTATCTGCTGGCCGCAGCGGCAGGAGCCGGACTGCTCCACTTCCTGGCCGGGCGCTGCAGCAGGCATGCCGGCCGGACGCGAAAATGACCGGAAGGGCCATGCCCTGCCGATCACTGCCTATACAGGAATACCGCCGCCCGGCGCGTAGTGGGGCTTTTCTTTTGTCGGATCCTGCTCTTCCCTCTTCTTCTGCACCCGAATCCACTCATCTGCCGTCAGCGGAATATAATCTGAAAACATGCAGAAGGTATTCACTATAGTTGAGGGGGTATCAGTTACCCCCTTGTAGCCGTAAAGCCGCTGGCGGTGGCGGCGCTGCAGGGCGATCAGTTCCCGCAGCATGGCGTCATCGTATGTGCGGTGAATGTGCCCGTGCAGCATCACGGAATGAAATATCCCCTCCTCGGACCGGTACTGATTGTTGTAAAATATCATCGGATAATGGCTCATGACCACGAAGTGATCTCCGTCCTTTATCTCGGCATAGCTGCGGACCCATTCAAAGCGGCTGCGGTCATATTCCGGATCCTGCAGATACTCGTCGTGATTTCCCACAATGAGGCAGATCCTGCCGGCCAGCTGCCGCAGAATCTCATTAGCCTGGCGGCCGCTTCCCTTTATGAAATCGCCCAGCACATAGACTGTATCCTGTCCGGTCACCCTGCTGTTCCACTGGCGGATCATGTAACGGTTCATCTCCTCCGTGGACGCAAAGGGACGGCAGTCCTTGAAATGGACTACCAGCTCGTCAAAGTAGTGCAAATCCGAAATATAGTAAATCATGCGCCGACCGTCTGTCTCTTATTCCCACTCGTAGCGCTGGGTGAAGCCTTCCATGAAATATTTGTAATCTGTGCCTGTTATATTGTAGGGATTGCTGCGGTCAAACTGCGGATTCTCATCGCTGATGCCGTACTCCATGGCCAGCTGCTCTGCCTTTACATGGTCGCGGTTTGCGCGGGCCTCGCAGAACTCCAGAACATGCTCGTCTTTGATCTCCCACATAATCCGGTAGACCGGGCGGCAGCCCTGGTCATCGAGCTCATCCTCCTCACAGATGGCATTCGCGTCATAGTGAGGCTGCATATCTTTTGCAGAAAAAATATAGGGGATGGATGTCAGCACATAATGTTTTCCCTGGAAATGAAAATCTCCAAAATTAAAAACCAGTGCCTCAATACTTGTCATAGGGTCCATAAAATATTACTCCTCTTCCTTTAGTCTTCCCAGGGACGGATCCGGTAGGTCACGCCCAGATCCTCGCAGATCTTACGGCATTTATCTTCGTCCTCTTTGGAAAGGGTCGTGTCCACGGTGGTCATGACCACATGCGGCAGTTTCTGCGCGCTCTCGCGGGCAAAGTCCAGCATGGCGTCAAATGACTTCTCTCCGAACTGCGGGCGGACCAGCTCATAGTACTCTTTGGCATTGGGCGTGTTGAGACTGATGCTTACAGTATCGACCAGCCCCACAAGCTCCGGGATGATGTCACGGCCGTTGACCAGATTGCCAAGGCCGTTTGTGTTGATCCGCACAGGTATATTGTACTGCTTCTTTGCCGCGGCGGCAACAACCTTCAGCACATCCAGAGCCTCTGTCGGCTCGCCGAAACCGCAGAAAACCAGCTCCGTGTATTTGCTCAGATCCCATTTCTTCATCGCTTCCAGGGCTTCCTGCGCGCCGGCATCGTGATCCAGCCACAGGACATTGCTGTTCCCGATCTTATCCATAGTCTGCCGCAGGCAGAATGTGCAGGCACAGGGACATTTATTTGTCAGATTGACATAGAGTCCTTCATGTACTTCATAAAATATTTCCATCATAATTGCAGGGCCTTCTTTCCTATATGCAAGATTTGAATTTTTCTATATAAATATATCCGGCAGTTACCGCAGGGTATGCAGGACTTCCTCAAAGCAGACGCCGTCTGTCAGGGGCAGATCCATGTCTATGGACCGCTTTATGCACCGCTTTATAAACTGGGATGCCTTGCGGACAGACTGGTCGAATTCCACTCCGTTTACGGCATCCGCCACGATAATGGACGTGAAAATGTCACCGGTGCCGGACCGGCTGGTCCCTATGCGGTGGGTGCGGATGATGTGCACGGGCTTGCCGGGTTCATAGCAGAGGTTGGAAATAAAGCTCTGCTGCGGTATGCCGGTGATGACCACCTTCTGCGGCCCCAGCATGCTGATCTTCTCCGCCATGGCAGTCAGTTCCCGAATGGACCATCTGTCATTGGAAAAGGGGGTTCCGGTCAGGAAGCAGGCTTCTGTCAGATTGGGAACCACGATGTCGGCGTCGCGGACCAGATCCCGGATGCCGTCTACCATGTCCTGCTTGTATGTCGGGTAGAGCCGTCCATAGTCCCCCATGACCGGATCGACCACGTTCACGGTCTTATCGGTGTTGAATTCATGGAAAAACTGTCTGACGATTTCTATCTGCTCCACGCTTCCCAAAAAGCCGGTCATAATGCCGTCAAAGCGCAGGCCCAGCTTCTTCCATTCCTTAATATAGGGCTTCATATTCTTGGTGAAGTCCTGGTAGAAAAAACTGGGAAATCCGGTATGGTTGGAGAAAATGGATGTGGGCAGCGGGCAGCACTGCACCTTCATGGCGGATATGACAGGCAGAGACACGGTGAGCGAACACCTGCCGAAGCCGGATACATCGTTGATGGCCGCGATCTTCTTCTGCCGGTTGTGATTGCTGTTGGCAGCGGGGTCATAGAAACAATCCTCGTCCCTGACCGTAACGATTCCTTCGGTCTCCGGGGCCTGCGCGTCTGCGGAAAGCTCTCGGTCCAGGCGCTCCACAAAGTAACCGCTGCGGGGTGCGGACCGGATCAGCCCTTCCTCTATCAGGCGGGCATAGGCCTCCTGTACCGTGATCACGCTGATTCCCAGCTGCCCGGCCAGCTTTTTCTTAGAAGGAAGCCGGGCACCGGCGGTGAGGACGCCGTTCTGGATCATCTGGGACAGCTGCTGGGCAAGATAGTCCCTTTTTGGGATTCTGCCTCTTCTGGACATATCAATATTCTGAAAATCTGACATCTTTTCCGCCTTCTAACCTTATTTTTCTCAATTATATAATAGCGGCTGTGATTATGCAACCGCAGGGGATCGATTTTTTTGTACAGTTCCTGCTTCTTGTTAACCGGCTGC
>ONFL01000139.1 GCA_900317095.1 uncultured Eubacteriales bacterium
CGGATAAATGCGCAGTGGCGGATCTCGGCGCCGCTGCAGATGATTGCCGGGCCGTGTATGCAGGCTGAGGGGTAAACATGTGCATCCCTGGCGATCCATACATCTTCCTGGGGATGGTCAAACTCTTCCTGCGGCAGGAGCGGTCCCATATGACGGATAAATCCTTCTATGAGAGGCAGGGCCTCCCAGGGCCAGGTCAGGCTCTCCAGCAGGGGAGCCGCTATGGTATGGGACAGATCATATAAATTTTCTATGGTAATATCTTGCTTCATGTTTCTTTCCTTCCGGATCTTTCCTTTATTTCTTTGCCGACGGGGCTTTCTGTCTCCTGCCGGTACTTTTTCTGCGGGCAGGAGCAGGGGTGCTCTTCGGCTGATTTATATAATACATGGCTGTTTTCTCATATTTTTCGCGGAGCGACCAGGCGTCTCCGTAATGCGCTACATACAGGACCCGGTCGCGGATGAACTTCTCCAGCTTCTCCATATATTCCTCTGTGGAGACCTTTCCATCGGCGACATAGGTCAGCCCCTTCTCCCAGCTTGCCGTCAGCTCCGGGTTCAGGAGAGACCGCACCGGACAGCTGTCGACGACATCATATATGATCTCTCCCAGCTGCGTGGGCGTTATGATCTGTGTCTTCTTATTCAGGGACAGATACCGGATCGTGAAAAGCTTTTTGAGGATCTCTGCCCGGGTGGCAGAAGTCCCGATCCCGGAACCTTTTATCTGTTCCCGCAGAGACTCATCCTCTATAAGCTGGCCGGCATTCTCCATAGCCAGGATCATGGAACCGGAATTATAGCGCTTGGGCGGGGATGTCTCCCCCTCGCGGATGCTGTAACCCTTTACCGGCAGCAGCATTCCGCTCTTGAGGCCGGACAGTGCCGAAAGCAGAGCCCCCTCCGCCTCTTTGCTGCCGCCTTCCTGCTCATCTGCCTGCTGCCGGGAAGAAGCGCTTTCAAAAATATCTGTCCCGGCTATCTCCAGATAACCGGGATCTTTTAAGACCTTAGCATCTGCAAAGAAGCTCTCTGTCCTTACCCTGGCCTGCAGGGATACTTTCTGATAAAGCGCGGGCGGATAGAAAATACTCAGAAAGCGGCGGACGATGGCCCGATAAACATTCCGGGACCGGGGCGTCAGGCCGGCATAGGCCCCCATGCCCTGGCCGGTGGGGATGATTGCATAATGGTCCGTGATCTTCTTGTCATCGGTATAGCGGGATTTCTCAATTTCCTTATAAGAACCCTCCGCGAGGATCCGCGATGCAAAAGAACCAAAACGGTCCAGACCTGTCAGCCCCTTTATATTGCGGTCTATCTCCCGGGCAACGGCACTGGAAAGCACCCGGGCATCTGTTCTGGGATAAGTTACCAGCTTCTTCTCATACAGCTCCTGCACCACACTCAGCGTCTCGTCGGGACTGAGCTTAAAAAAGCGCGAGCTGTCATTCTGAAGCTCTGCCAGATTATAAAGCAGGGGCGGATTCTTGCGCTCTGTCTTGCGGGTAACCTTTTCCACCTTTGCTGTCCCATCAGGATCCTTCTGCAGCCAGGCGATCAGTTTTTCCGCGTCTTCTCTCTTTTTAAAACCATTGTCCTTATATAAGACCGGTTTCTGCCAGACACAGGAGCCTTCTACTGCCTTCCACTCAGCATCCAGGGTCTGCTCCCCCGCCTGCAGGGAGGCAGTCACACGGTAAAAAGGAGTCTTCACAAAACCGCGGATCTCCCTCTCCCGCCGGACAACCATACCCAGAACGCAGGTCATGACCCTTCCCACGGAAATAACGGTATACCTGGTCCGCAGAAAATTCGTCACCGACTGCCCGTACTTGAGCGTCAGAAGCCGTGAAAAATTAATACCCATCAGGTAATCTTCCTTAGCCCGCAGATAGGCCGCGTCCGCCAGGCTGTCATAGGCAGACAGCGGTTTTGCCTCCCGGATGCCGCGCTTTATCTCCTCTTCGGTCTGAGAATCTATCCATACCCGGCGTTTGTCCTTATATCCCACGCCTGCCATGCTGTCCACCAGCCGGTAGATATATTCTCCTTCCCGCCCGGAGTCCGTGCAGACATAGATGGTGGAAACGTCGTCTCTTTTCAGCTGTCTGGAGACAATATTAAACTGCTTTTTCACCGCAGGGATCACTTCATATTTAAATTCCTCCGGCAAAAAAGGAAGCGTGTCCAGGGACCATTTTTTAAGCGCCGGGTCGTAGGTCTCCGGATAGCTCATGGTGACCAGATGCCCGACGCACCAGGTTACAACATATTGATCTGACTCCAGAAAGCCGTCTGCCCCCCTGCCCCGGACTCCCAGCACTTTCGCGAATTCCTGGGCAACACTGGGCTTTTCTGCTATAAATAATGATTTTCCCACATTTCCTCCTGATCAGAGCCGGCAGGGTCAGACTCTGCCGGCCGGGCGATTCCTCAAACAGTATACCATAAACGCAGGAGGGTATAGAAAATTATTTTGACAGTATATTCCAGATACAGTATACTTCTCTACAGGAAAGGGTACTTGTAAAGCTCCGGTAAATACGGAGACTGTATGGAGGTAAAACACATGAATTACGCAGAAGAATCATTGAAACTGCATTACGAATTAAAGGGAAAGATCGAGGTCACTCCCCGCGCGAAGGTCGACAGTGCCGAGGCGCTCTCCCTTGCCTATACTCCCGGCGTCGCGCAGCCCTGTCTGGAAATCCAGAAGGACATCAGCAAGAGCTATGAGCTCACCCGCCGCTGGAACACCGTAGCCGTCGTCACAGATGGCAGCGCGGTGCTGGGTCTTGGCAATATCGGACCGGAAGCCGGCATGCCTGTCATGGAAGGAAAGTGTGTTCTCTTTAAGGCATTCGGCGATGTTGACGCCATTCCGCTCTGCATTCGCAGCAACGATGTGGATGAGATCGTGAATACCGTGCGCCTGCTTGCAGGATCCTTCGGCGGCATCAACCTGGAGGATATCTCCGCTCCCAGATGCTTCGAGATAGAAGATAAGCTCAAGGCCTGCTGCGATATCCCGATATTCCATGATGACCAGCACGGCACGGCTGTTATCACCCTCGCCGGCCTCATCAACGCCCTGAAGGTTGTCCATAAGGACATACATGACATCAAGATC
This sequence comes from uncultured Eubacteriales bacterium, assembly GCA_900317095.1. Lineage (GTDB taxonomy): Bacteria > Bacillota > Clostridia > Lachnospirales > Lachnospiraceae > UBA2912. The sequence goes on from ONFL01000139.1 coordinate 3,136, forward strand.
GTAACATCCGGAGCCGGAGCTGCCGGCATCGCCATCATAAAGCTGCTCATGTCCATGGGTCTGAAGAATGTCATCATGACCGACCGGCACGGAGCTATCTATGAGGGCAGAGACAACCTGAACCCTATAAAAACACAGATGGCCAAAGTTACAAACCTGCAGAAAGAGAAAGGAAGCCTTGCAGAAGTCATCAAGGGTGCCGATGTATTTATCGGCGTGTCCGCTCCCGGAACGCTGACCCAGGATATGGTCCGCAGCATGGCTAAGGATCCGGTCATCTTTGCCTGCGCGAATCCGGTTCCCGAGATCTATCCCGACGAGGCAAAGGCTGCCGGCGCAGCCGTTGTTTCCACAGGCCGCAGCGACTATCCCAACCAGATCAACAACGTTCTGTGCTTCCCCGGCATATTCCGCGGAGCCCTGGATGTACGGGCAAGCGCCATCACCGAGAATATGAAGATTGCCTGCGCCTACGCCCTTGCCGGCCTGGTAAGCGACGAGGAACTGAATGCAGACTACATCCTGCCCAAGGCATTTGACCCCCGGGTAAAGGACGCTGTTGCAAAGGCAGCAGCGCAGGCCGCCAGAGAAGACGGTGTCGCGCGGATCTGATCTTTGCAGAAAATCACAGACATAGAGACAGACAGCAAGAAGGCCGGGATCTCCCCGGCCCTCTTTTGATAAGGACAGATAAATGGATAAAGAAATGCTTTTCTTCGATATAGACGGAACTCTGGTCTCCAACATGAGTCCGCAGATCCCGGGCAGCGCTCTCCAGGCCATAGAGAAGGCCCGCCAGAACGGCCACTATACCTTCATAAATACCGGCCGCACCCGCTGCTTTGCCAGACAGTTCATCCGCCCGGAGCTTCCCTTCGACGGCTATCTGTGTGCCTGCGGCTGCACCATCATTTTCCACGGAAAAACCCTGCTGCAGCGGTCCTATACTCCCGAAGAGGGAAAGAGACTGACCGCTCTTATGAAGCAGTACCGGATAGAAGCCTTTCTGGAAGGCAGCGAGGATATATACTGTACGCGCGCGTCCTACCGCCAGGAACATCTCAACAAGGCGAAACACATGTTTGCCAGGCTCGGCTTCTGTCAGAACAGGTTCATGGAGGATATGGATTTCTCCTTCGATAAGTTTATATTCTTTTCCGACGGCCAGGATGATGTCCGGGGTTTTATGAAAGCCCTGGCCGATGAGATCACATTCATAGACAGGGGCCGCGGTATGTATGAATGCATACCGAAGGGATTCTCCAAGGTCAGCGGTATGCAGTACATGTCAGACTACCTGGGCATCCCCCTTTCCAGGTCTGCCGCTTTCGGCGACAGCAGCAATGACTGCCAGATGCTTGCAGCAGCCGGCCGCGGCATCGCCATGGGCAGACACGACAAGGTACTGGAACAATATGCAGCCTATATTACTGATACCGTAGAAAATGACGGCATAGCAAAGGCTCTGCGCTATGCAGGATTTATATAAAAAGGCCCGGCTCATCTTCCGATTAGCCGGGCCGGCACCTGCGGCCTTCTAATGCCTGCCGCAGTTTTTTCATTATATGATTCCGGGACAGACCGGAATTTATTATTTCGTGAGGATCTGCAGGAGCTTATTGCTGCGGGCAACAAACTCTGTCATGGCTTCGGCGCTTAAGGGGCCGTTGGAAAGCATGGCAAGGTCATAGATCTGCCGGCAGATCAGCTCTGTGTTCTCCCCTTCCGGATGATCCAGAACATACTGGACCAGGTCATTGTTCAGATTGAGGACCAAAGTCAGTCCGTCTACGCTGTCACCGGGCGTGTCCTTCATACCGTACATCTTCATCATATCCAGCATACGGCGGTATTCCTCGGACATAATGATCATACCGGGCTGGCCGGCATCCTTAAGCTTCTCAGCCTGTACCTGCAGCTGATCCTGTCCCAGATTCTTATGGAAGATATCCGCCAGGGTCTTCTGCCTGTCTTCTATCTCCTTCTTCTCATCCTCTGTACCGCCTTCCTCCTTGAAGACATCCGCAAGATCGGCATCTATCCGCTTGAACTTTACATCCTTCTGCTCGTATTCTATCTTCTGTATGAAAGACTGGTCTATCAGATGCGGCAGTATGACAGCGTTGAGATCATTATCCTTAAACATCTTAATGTACTGGGACTGCTGCAGCTCATCCGTCACATAGAAGACGACATTCTCGTGCTTGTCCTTTGCCGCTTCCAGGTAATCCTTGAGGGAAATATATTTGCCGCTGATATCCTTATAGATAATGGCGTCCTTCATCTTTCCGGCAAACTTCTCGTCCTTGATCACACCATATTTTATAAAGGGATTGATATCATCCCAGTATTTCTCATAATCTTCCCGTTTTGTCTTGAACATGCCGGTCAGCTTGTCGGCTACCTTCTTCGTAATATAATCGGAGATCTTGTTGACGAAGCCGTCGTTCTGCAGTGCGGAACGGGAAACGTTCAGAGGAAGATCCGGGCAGTCTATAACACCCTTGAGCAGCATCAGGAATTCGGGGATAACTTCCTTGATATTATCAGCGACGAATACCTGATTGTTATAAAGCTTAATAACGCCCTCTACGGAATCATATTCGCTGTTGAGCTTGGGGAAGTAAAGGATGCCCTTGAGGTTAAAGGGATAATCCATATTCAGATGGATCCAGAACAGAGGCTCTTTGTAATCGTGAAATACATCACGGTAAAACTGCTTGTATTCTTCGTCCGTGCATTCATTGGGATGTTTCGTCCACAGAGGATGGATATCGTTCATCAGCTGCGGGCGCTTGTTGATCTTGTAGCGTTCCTTGCGGGGAGATACAACGACTGTTTCCTTCTCGCCCTTGTCATTCTCCTTTTCCTCGGTCTTCTCTTCGTCTACGATCGTCTCAGCTATTACATCGTCGTCCCAGAGCTGGTCCTTCTCGATGGTCTCATACTCCTGCTCTCCGCCTTCTTTTATCAGGTAGATCTCAACCGGCATGAAGCAGCAGTACTTCTCAATGACTTCCTTAGCCCGGTATTCGTTGGCAAATTCCAGGCTGTCCTCATTCAGATGCAGCGTAATGGTGGTGCCGCGCTCTGTGCGGTCTCCCTCTTCCATGCTGTACTCACTGTCTCCGTCGCAGCTCCAGTGTACCGGCACCGCATCCTTCTGCCAGGAAAGGGTATCAATTTCAACGGTATCCGCTACCATGAAAGCAGAATAAAAGCCCAGACCGAAATGGCCGATGATCTGGTCCTCATTGGCCTTGTCCTTGTATTTCTCCATGAATTCCGCTGCGCCGGAAAAAGCTACCTGTGTGATATACTTCTCGACCTCATCCGCAGTCATGCCGATTCCGTTATCAATGAACTTCATGGTCTTATCCTGCGCGTTGACAATGACTTTTACCTGAAGCTTATCATCCTCCGGGATCTGGTACTCACCCATAACATCCAGCTTCTTCAGCTTTGTGATGGCATCACAGGCATTGGAAATCATCTCACGGATAAAAATATCATGATCGCTGTACATCCATTTCTTGATGATCGGGAAAAGGTTCTCACTGTTTATGGAAAGATTCCCCTGAACTTTACTCATTTCTGCCATATTCATCTTCTCCTTTAAGACTGCGCAGCAGACCTGCGCTCTTCTCATTTATTCATACAGCAGACGGCTGTGTTAAAAATTAGCAGTCATCTGCTTCTTCTGCTAACAGCCATTGTAATACCCGGGCTAAAAAATGTCAATAAAAAATCAGCACTCTTTGCATTCGAGTGCTGATATTATATAATCCTGTCTGCAGCTCTTTTCAGGCCGGCTGGGCAGGACTGGCGTCTATGCCCGCAGATGTCAGAAAGCGGAGGAAAAATCTGTCCCAGATCTTCTCCAGAGACTTGTCCATCACAAATGTCTTGAATGACAGCCCGGTAATACAGGTCAGCCTGCGCTTCTGCCAGCGGATATTGACATACAGGCCCTGCAGCTTGTCTCCCAGATCTGCCAGTTCATTCTTCTCCAGCAGCCAGCGGGTATTTTTATCTGAAAGCTGCAGAACCAGGCGAAAGGAAGCAGGAAGCCTCTTTCCCCGGATCACATTGTAGACAAGAGGACGCATGTTGACCCAGGGGGCAAAGGAAATCCCCTTTATCTCCTCCTGCTCCTCCTCTGAATAGAAGGAAGGCTCTATCCTGCCGTCTATGTGAAAGGAGACAAATGTCACAATGTCCCCCTCCACAAGGGAAAAGCCGTCAAATGTCCGCTCCGTCAGGAGCTTCTTCATAAAAGGGCCGGTATCTCTAATCTCATAAGAAACCATGCGGCTGCCCCTGCCTGATCAGACGTTGATCTCAGCCTTCATGCCGATCAGGTCTTTGTTGGCATCGAGGATGGGACGGACAACCTCCGCCAGGAATTCCTCCACCTGCTCAGGAGCGCGGCCGACAAAATTCTCCGGCTTCATGACAGCCATGATCTGTTCCTCAGTCATGTCGAAAGCCGGATCTGCCGCAATCCTCTGTACAAGATCGTTGGGTTTGCCCTCTTCTTTTACGACCCTGCCTGCCGCCATGGAATGCTGACGGATCCTTTCATGCAGCTCCTGGCGGTTGCCGCCTGCCTTCACGGCGTCCATCATGATATTCTCTGTTGCCATGAAGGGAAGCTCATTCATCAGATGGGCACGGATAACTTTGGGATAAACGACAAGGCCGTCTACCACGTTCATATACAGATCCAGAATACCGTCAACTGCCAGGAAAGCCTCCGGTACGGAAAGGCGCTTGTTGGCAGAATCATCGAGCGTTCTCTCAAACCACTGGGTGGCAGCGGTGACAGCCGGGTTGAGGCAGTCCATCATCACAAAGCGGGCCAGGGAAGTAATGCGCTCGCTGCGCATGGGATTTCTCTTATAGGCCATAGCCGAAGAACCGATCTGATTCTTCTCGAAAGGCTCCTCCACTTCCTTCATATGCTGAAGCAGGCGGATGTCATTCGAGAACTTGGACGCGCTCTGGGCAATACCGGAAAGGACGTTCAAAACTCTGGAATCCAGTTTTCTGGAATATGTCTGTCCGGAAACCGGGAAACACTCTGTGAAGCCCATCTTCCGCGCGATCCTGCGGTCTGCCTCCCGGCACTTTTCATGGTCCCCGTCAAAAAGCTCCAGGAAGCTGGCCTGGGTACCGGTAGTTCCCTTTGATCCCAGAAGCTTCAGCTGGGAAATGATATAGTCCAGGTCATGCAGATCCATGACCAGATCCTGCATCCACAGGGTCGCCCTCTTGCCTACCGTCGTAGGCTGGGCCGGCTGAAAATGTGTGAAGCCCAGGGTGGGCATATCCTTATATTTCTCCGCGAAAGAGGCCAGCTCGCCAAGAATGTTGATCAGCTTATTGCGGACAATGTACAGGCCTTCCCGCATGATGATCACATCGGTATTGTCCCCTACATAGCAGGATGTAGCTCCCAGGTGGATGATGCCCGCTGCCTTCGGACACTGCCGGCCGTAGGCATAGACATGGGACATGACGTCGTGGCGGACTTCCTTCTCTCTCTGCTTTGCCACATCATAGTTTATATCGTCCTTAGCAGCTTTGAGTTCCGCGATCTGTTCATCTGTGATGGGGAGCCCCAGCTCCTGCTCTGTCTCAGCCAGAGCGATCCACAGCTTTCTCCAGGTCCGGAACTTATTGTCCGGTGAGAAGACAAACTGCATTTCCCTGCTTGCATAGCGCTCAGAGAGCGGGCTGGTATAGATATCGGTTGCCATATTTATATTCTTCCTTTCTCAGTGTCAAATCTCAGCTTTCATAATCGCCGCGGATGTTCCTGGTAGGAGGGTCGACCGGGTAATTGCCGGTAAAGCAGGCATCACAATAATCCTCCCGCTTATCGATCATCTCATTCATACGGTTCAGATCAAGATAACCCAGAGAGTCCGCTCCCATCTGCTCGCGGATGCCCTCTATGGTCAGATGGTTGGCTATCAGCTGACCGCGGTCCGGAATATCAACGCCGAAATAACAGGGGTACTTGAAGGGCGGCGAACTGATCCGCACATGCACCTGCGTAGCTCCTGCCTTGCGCAGCATATCCACGATATTGGCGCTGGTAGTGCCGCGGACGATGGAGTCGTCCACCATGACGATCCGCTTTCCGGCGACATTATTCCTGAGGACATTCAGCTTGATCTTCACGCTCTGTTCGCGCATACTCTGCTGCGGCTTTATAAATGTCCGGCCTACATAATTGTTCTTTACAAAGGCCTGCCCGTAAGGAATACCGGATTCCTGGGCAAATCCCATGGCGGCCGCGTTGCCGGATTCCGGTACGCCTACGACCATGTCTGCCTCGACCGGATGCGTCTGCGCGAGGATCCTTCCTGCCATGATGCGGGATGCAAACACTGAGATGCCGTCTATCGTACTGTCCAGACGGGCAAAGTAGATATATTCAAATATACAGGGGGCAGGCCTGACCAGTCCGCAGTACTGCCGGTTGGACTTGACGCCGTCCTCAGTAATAGTGATGATCTCACCCGGCTCCAGGTCGCGGATGAAATCTGCGCCAACCGTATCCAGCGCACAGGTCTCGGAGGCGACAACCCAGGTATTGCCCCTCTTTCCCAGACAGAGAGGTCTGAATCCGAAGGGATCTCTGGCTGCCGTGATCTTGCGGGGGCTCATGACCAGCAGGGAATACGCGCCCTTTATATATCTCATCGCTTTGGCTACCGCTTCCTCAACTGACCGGCTTGTAACACGTTCCCTGGCCACCAGATAGGCGATAACCTCCGAATCAATGGTCGTCTGGAAAATAGCTCCGTTCTTCTCCAGCTGTTCCCGCAGATCCAGCGCGTTAACCAGATTGCCGTTATGCGCGATCGCCAGCTGCCCTTTAACATACTTCGTAACCAGCGGCTGCGCGTTCGAGCGGACGCTGCTGCCCGCCGTCGAGTAACGGACGTGACCGATGGCAATGTCGCCATGGAGCTTGTCCAGATTCTCCGGTGTAAACACTTCACTGACAAGACCCATATCTTTATAGTAGCGGATGTCTCTATTCTCACTCACCGCAATGCCGCAGCTCTCCTGGCCGCGGTGCTGCAGGGAAAACAGACCATAATATACCCAGCTGGCGATGTCATCTCCGTCAACAGAGTAAGCGCCGAAAACGCCGCACTCCTCATGAAGTCCATTATCTGCCATGATCTCAAGCTGATGTTCCAACGTAACCTCCCATAGCTGCAGAAATCCAATATGTATTTCGCCCATTATTTTACATTAAATAAGGAATGGAATCAATTGCAAATTTACACAGGCCTTATACCCAGCGGTGCAGGACAAAACGAATCAGATTGGAAAGCCCCTCCATACAGAAATATATAATAATGGCCATCGGGAATAAAAAGATCATCCGCCAGGTAAACACACCGCCAATACTGAAGAAGCCCGGCCAGAAAATGACACAGACTGCGAAGGCGATGGTCTGGGCTATGCAGAGGATCCGCCTCATCTTATTGAGGGGTGTGCAGACCCGCAGCAGGACCATCAAGCTGACAAGCTCCGCGATCATCAGATTATAGGTAGCCGTGATCGTACTGTCAAAGCCAAGCCAGTCTGACGCGAGCTGGATCATCAGCATGCCGGCTACCATGGTCAGAGCTCCCGGCAGGGAAATCCGCAGCACGTGTTTCAAAAATCCCGTCGAAGTCACTGCCTCTGTCTGCTCCAGAGCAAGGAAGAAACTCGGTATGCCGATGGAAACCGTACTGATCAGTGTCAAATGGATGGGCACGAAGGGATACTGCCGTCCTATAAGTATAAATATCACGCTCAGGAGCACGGAATATATGGTCTTATTCAGGTAAAGAGCGGATACACGCTCTATATTGGAAATGATCATGCGGCCTTCCTGGACGATCTCCTTCAGATGGACAAAATCCGAATCCAGAAGGACAATATGAGCCACCTGCTTGGCGGCGTCGGAACCGGCCGCCATGGCAATACCGCAGTCAGCATCCTTGAGTGCCAGAACATCATTGACGCCGTCGCCGACCATCCCGACCACAGATCCCTCTGCCTGGTAGGCATGGACCAGTCTCTGCTTCTGTTCCGGAGTCACACGGCCGAAGACAGTAATATCTTTCACCATGCGCTGCAGCTCCTTATCATCCTCCGGCAGCATCATAGCGTCCGCATAATGGTCTGCCCCCTCCAGGCCTGCCTTGAGAGCGATCCGGGAAACCGTCGCCGGATTATCACCGGAAATGACCTTGATGGCCACGTTCTGAGATTTGAAGTAGGCGAAAGTCGACGGAGCTTCCTCCCGGACACAGTCATTGAGCAGGAGCAGAGCCTGGCTTTTTATGCCGGCAGTCTCGCCGGTCTCGGGGCTTATGGCCTCAGCCTGTGCCAGCAGCAGGACACGGTATCCTTCAGCCGCGGCAGATCCGGCTTCGTCAAGAATATTCTGATCCGGTTCCCTGCGCAGGATAAATTCAGGGGCTCCCAGAACCCAGGCTCCTTTCTCCTCAAAAGAAACCGCCCTGTATTTGCGTGAGGATGAGAAGGGGATGATGTCCTTCACAGTCCAGCTGCCTGCTGGAGGATACCTGTTCAGCAGGGCCTGCTGGGTGGGATTGACATCATGGAAAGCCGCGTTGATCTCGCAGAGGATCTGCCCGATCTCCTCTTCGGAAAGTGTGCCCACAGGCCGGGTCTCCTCCACCTCCAGCTGGCCGGTCGTAATGGTTCCGGTCTTATCCAGGCACAGAACATTGACCCTGGCCAGGGATTCTATGGCCTCCATCTCCTGGACCAGGGCATTCTTCATGGCCAGACGGCCGACACCAACTATAAAGGACACGCTGGTCAACAGCACCAGACCCTCTGGGATCATACCGATCACACCGGCAACTGTGTTGACGATGGCATCACTCCTGGTAGTCCCGGGAATGACCCGCTGAGAGAGGAAAAGCAGAATACCCACCGGTATTATTATGAAACCGATCAGTTTTACTATACGATTGATAGCCACCTGCATCTCTGAGGTGGCTCTTTTTTTATGTTTGGCTTTAGAAGCCAATATGGTGGCATAATTCTCGGCGCCGACGTGCACGACCCGCGCGCTGCAGGTGCCGGCCGTAATATAGCTGCCGGAAAAGAGATCATCGCCTGGCTTCTTCTTAATGGCGACAGATTCCCCGGTGATCATGGATTCGTTAACCTCAACGCCCTCACAGGCAAGGACGGTACAGTCTGCCCCTACCTGGTCGCCGCTGCCCAGCAGGATCAGGTCATCCATGACAATCTGGTCTATGGGGATCTCCACTTCTTCTCCATCGCGGACAGCCCTGGCTTTACTGGCGGTGATCACAGAAAGTTTATCCACCAGGCTCTTTACACGAAGTTCCTGGATAATGCCGATCACAGAATTCATAATGATCGTTCCCAGAAATGTCAGATTCTTGATCTGACCCGTGGACAGGACCAGAGCCCCCAGAAAAATATTCAGAAAGTTGAAAAAGGTACAAAGATGCGCGCGCAGGATCTCTTTCTTCGTGCGGGAAATGCTGGTTCCCGACACATTAACCTTGCCCTGTGCGACCCTGTCCTGAACCTCTTGGCTGCTCAGACCGGTATAAATATCTGGCATATGATTCTCCCGTCTCAAAAAGCTCTCCGGCAAAAGCCGGACCGTTTCTCCGACACTTAATCGGCAGGGATAAAAACGCCGTTTTTCAGTTCATAAGGCGTCGTCTGATATACATAGTAGTTTATCCAGTTGGAGAATATCCACTCGCTGTGAGCCGCCCAGGTCATGACCGGCTCCCTGGCCGGATCATCATCCGGAAAATAATGCTGGGGAATGTGGGGATTCAGACCTCTCTTCTGATCCCGCAGATATTCACGCTTAAGCGTATCCTTATCATACTCCGAATGACCCATGACAAAAAACTGGGAATTATCCCGGCTTCCCACAACATAGACGCCGGCTTCCTCGGAAACGGCCATAATGCGCAGATCCGGCACCTTGCTGATATCTTCGGCCCGCACCTCGGTATTCCTGGAATGCGGCACATAAAAAACATCATCAAAACCGCGGAAAAGCCGGGGGCGGTTATCGATCAGATGATGGCGGTAAACCCCGCTCAGCTTCTCTTTTAGTATGTATTTGGGAATTCCATAATGATAATAAAGTCCCGCCTGCGCGCCCCAGCAGATGTGGAAAGTGGAATGGACATGCTCCCGGGACCATTTCATGATCCTGCACAGCTCCTCCCAGTATTCGACTTCCTCATATTCCATCAGTTCTACCGGCGCGCCGGTTATGATCATACCATCGAAGTTCTCAGATTTTATCTCATCAAAGGTCTGATAGAAGGAGAGCATGTGATCTCCCGGTACATGTACCGCATTATGTGTAGTGGTTTTCAGCAGCGTGATCTCAAGCTGCAGGGGTGTATTGGAAAGACGCCGCAAAATCTGTGTCTCTGTCTCGATCTTCAGCGGCATCAGGTTAAGGATCACGATCTTCAGCGGGTGGATATCCTGTGAAAGGGCCCGCGTCTGCGTCATGACAAAAATATGTTCATTCTCCAGAACTGATCTTGCCGGCAGATCATCGTCAATTTTAATTGGCATCTGTTATTCCTCCTGGTAAAACTATCCCCTTCCTTTAGCTGCCGCAGGCCCTGCGTCAGCCTCATGGGATGCTTATCATTCATTCTAATTTTTTTCTATCCCGCTGTCAAGGCAGGCAGTCTTTACTTTCCCTTCCGCCGGTGTTATACTTTGCCGGAAAACAATTATTTATTTTTATATAGAAGGAGAGGAATGCAATCATGACAAAAGCAGATAAAGCGGCAGCCCTTCACAGGGAAAAAAATTACAACTGCTGCCAGGCCGTCGTCTGTGCTTTCGCAGAAGAGCTTGGTGTGGACCCTCAGATCCTTTTTAAAACAGCAGAGGGCTTCGGCTCCGGCATGGGCGGCATGAAAGGAGACTGCGGCGCGCTGGCCGGCGCTGTCATGGTAAACGGTCTCAAAAACAGCAACGGGCAGCTGGACAGAGCTACCTCCAAGGCGGCTACCCAGAAGATATCCCGGGAGATATTCGATCAGTTTGCCGCCCGCACGGGATCTCCCGTCTGTCGTGAATTAAAGGGCGTAGATACCGGCAAGGTCCTCTGCAGCTGCGAGAACTGCATCCGTATAGCGGCGGAGATTGCTGAGGAAACTCTGAATCTGTAAAGGTCGGCAGGACTGAGACTGCAGCCACTTAAAAAGGCTGAGAAGACAAGCGTTCTTCTCAGCCTTTCTGCGTCATACGAATCGATCTGTCATAAACAGAATCAGCCGAAGTACCTCTTCAGCAGACCTGCAAATGCTTTGCCGTGTCTTGCCTCATCTCTGGCCATCTCATGAACGGTATCATGGATCGCGTCGAGGTCGGCAGCCTTCGCGCGCTTTGCAAGATCGAGCTTACCCGC
>ONFL01000135.1 GCA_900317095.1 uncultured Eubacteriales bacterium
GCCAGCCTCTCTTTCCAGGCTTCATTTTTCCGGCGGAATAATATGACCGCCAGAAGAAGATTTGCTTCGATGCTGACAAGCGTCCGCTTATATCTTACAGCGTAATCCAGCACCTTTTCTCCCAGGACAAAGGCCTTGTGATACATGCCCAGGATAATATAAGAACGGATCTTTGTCAGATAGAGCAGACGATTCATACAGTAGAACTCATTTGTGTCGTCCGGCGCCTGCTTCATCCACTCCTCTACAGCCAGAATATCCCCGGCATACTGCCTCATTCTGCAGCAGACGGCGTCTATATTTGGCAGCAGCTTTTCGGCATGCTCTCTTACCGCCTTCTCCCGGAAGGTGAGCAGGTAGGACTCGGCATCGGAAAGACGGCCGGATATCTGACAGATCCGCGCCAGCAGGGCTGCTGCCACAAATTCCATCTGGATCTTTCCTCCGTTCTGAGCCTGCATCTGGCCTTTGGATACCCAGGAAACAATTTCCGTAAGGTCGCCTCCCTTCTCAAACTGGCTCTCGGCAAGAGCCAGAGGGACCAGGCCTCTTCCATACTTTCCAAGTGCTCCCTCGACAATCTTCCCGATGGATGCGGCCAGTACCCGGCCGCGCCTGCTCCACTCTGAGAAATCCTTTCCTCCGTTCATCATAGAAGGCAGATTACTGGTAACAGAAAATTCAGGCAGTTCATATCCGTGGCGGAGAAATACCCTCGGCAGCTGCTGGAATATCGTGTCTATCTTCTCTGTGCCCCTCTGCGGCAGGGATATATCAAGAAATAAAAGCTGTATCCTGATCTGCGCCTTCACAGACCTGGAAGCATGATCCGCGCATTTTTCCAGCTGCTGATACCAGTATTCGCTCTTTTCCGGCTCCAGCATAAGCGCATAAAACATACTCATGCCGCTCATCAGGAAAATATCCTGCCGGATTTCTTCTTCCGTAAGGGCCCGGTAATAAGAACGAAGCTCATAATAATACCCGTCCGCCGGATTCCTCCTCGCGTTCTCGATCAGAATGTTATCCAGCCGGCTGCTTCCTGCCTGCTCATACATATAGGCAGCTTCCAGGATCCTTCCATGCGATTCATAATACAGGCCGGCATTATAATAAAGATCCCGCAGTTTCCCGGAGTCAAATGTCCTGTCCCGGCGCTCCCGCAAAGCACGGAGCACAGGGGCACGAAAGCGGTAGCTCCCCTCGTCTGCCTCTGCCATCCAGGAGGAGTGGTCCTGCAGATAGTCCACCATCTTCTCTGCATTTTGGGAACCGGTTATATATTCAGCCAGTTCCCTGTTGAAAGCGTCTACTACACTGACCTGCATGCAGAAATTTACAACAGAAATATCCAGCTGGGGAATCACATCCGTATTCAGGTAATCACGGAAATATCTTCCGGCCTGCTCACGGAACTTCTCTGTCAGTTCCGGTTTTGTTCCTTCTATATTTTTTATATACTCGTCATTCTTCAGAAGAAAACGCACCATCAGGGGCATGCCTTCTGTCAGGCGGACAATGACTTCAGCGGTCGTCTTGTCTGCCGCAAAGCCATCTGCCATCTGTGAAGACAGTTTGGCGGCCGCGCCGGCATCCAGCCGCAGATCCTCTTCCTGGATCCATATGAGCGTCCCTGAAATATAAAGGGGAGCAAGCCATTTGGGGGAAGATCCCCGTCCCGCCAGGACAAGCCATATCTCTTCCCGGCCGGCAAGGGAAATGATATAGTTTCGCAGTTCTTCATCATACAGATCCTGCAGGTTATCCACAACCACCGGAATATCAGCAGTGCGGCTGTTCCTTCGGAAGCCGCGGATTTCTTCTTCAACAGAGTCCGCCGACCATCCATCCTCCGCGCAGGAAAAGCAGATATACCTGCGGGACTTAAAATAGTTCCTGTACAGCTGCGTCTTTCCAAAGCCGGTCGCGGCAGAAATATAGACCGTATCTAAAACAGCATGCGCATATTTCAGCTTGTCCATTGCCCTTTTGGGGGGAATATATACTGAGTTATTCATTGATTTTCTCTCCAAATAATAGACTGTTTTTTACTTATGTTAGCAGGATTTTCCTTTTTTGTAAATTTTACCTGAAATACAGAAAAACCCTCCGGAAGGGTTATGATCCAGAGAGTTTCTCCATCTTCTGTATGTTCATTTCTATACAGCAATACTAGAGCCGCTGTTTTTTCCTGTGTACTGCCAGCCCGGTAAGGGCCGCAGCCGAAGCGGCAAGCAGGGCTATATACAGGGTCAGGTTTGTCCCGTCTCCCGTCTTCACAGCAGTGCTTTTTGTTGTTGTCGTTTTCCCGGGTTTTGCCGGTGCAGTCGGTTTTGCGGGAGTGACTGGCTCTGTCTCCGGTGTATAGGAATGCTCCCAGCTGACCTGATCCGGTTTGTAATGGTCCTTATTGCTCTCAGCATACATAACTGTCTGCAGGGATCCATCCGCCTGGTTTTTCACATAGAAACGCAGCGTGTAGACGGTCGTATCATATTCATAGCCTGTCCGACTCTGTACAGAGGGCTTCAGGATAAACTTATAGACGCCGGCGTGGCGGAAAGAGGCTTCAACAGAGGCGGCAGCCCCATCTCCCTCCATCGTAAAAACAGCGGTGGAATTCTCCGGAAGGACGCCGGTCTTTCCGTCTGAACCGGTACACTTTATCGTATACTCTTTATCACTTTGTATGGGAGTCCCGTCATCCGGCCGGGCAGACTGCGTCAGCTCATAGGAGACAGCAAGCGCGTTCCCGGAGACATCTGCTCCCTTTGGGAAAGAGAATCCCTGGCTTACCTCAAAGCGGACCGCCCCTGTGCCCGCCGCTGCCGCTTTCGCATCCTCCTCTGCCTGGGCAGCGAAGACCGCCGCCGGCGCAAAGAGGGAAAGGACAAGCATAGCAGCCAGCGTGCCAAAAAATCCCTTTCTTTTATTCATTCTGATACCTTCCTTCAAGGCTTCCACCTCTCTCATCATTTGTATAACTTCTTCTGTAATAGACGGGGCCCTTTTTCAGCCCTCTCCGCTCCTCTTCCTTCTCTTTCGCAGAAGGATGTGCAGGATGATCAGGACCAGTACCAGGACGGCCGCGATTACAATATATCTTACCAGACTGCCGGAGCCGGTAACACTGCGGACAACCTGTTGTGCTTCCGGCTCCGCGAAGGGATCTGCCGGAACAGAATCTGTGATCCTGGCGAAGACGACATAGCGGCCGTTTGTAGTATCAGCACAGGTAGACAGCATGACGATGTGGTCATCTGTTCCTGCCGCTTCCTGCCTGGCAAAAGAGGCCCGGTCAAAAACCGCGTCCAGATAGGCTCTTTTTGCCGCCGCGGATGTACCCACATGGGGGTTATAAAGAGTGAAATCATAGGCATCCGCCTCTGCCATGGCAAATATCTGCAGGCCGTGCATCTTTCCGCCATAGTAGATGGTCCCGTATTCATGGGAGTCGAAAAAACTCTGTTCCGCAAACTTATCCAGATCTCCGAACATCTTATCCTTTCCCATATGATGTCCGTAGATGATGGTATTGAAATCCGAAAAATCCGCCGCGTTGGACGATTCCAGGAATATGCTTCCGGAAAGCTTGAAATTTCCTTCTATATCTCGGTTTATATACTCGTCATTATTGCTGCCCTGCACAAGCGGGTAATCTATCCCGGTCCCATAGATCGTGATCCATCCCAGCACATCGGGGTTCATGGCCTGCAGCCGGGAAAAAGGCACAGACGACTTTTCTGCCGCCGGCTTATAGGACTCGTAAGCCTGTGCGGAAGCCTGATCCAGGATCCTGTTGTTGTCCCAGATAGAGAAGGCTCCGTAGCCGATCAGCACCGCAAAAAGCAGGATGATCACGGCATTTACGGCCAGGTTTGCGATGCGGGCCAGGATCAGGGCAGGCCTGCGCCTGTCCGTCCCGGTTCCTGCCGCATTTCTCCTGCTCATCAGCGGGTTACTTTTCTCCGGATAACCGCGTAAGCGCCAATGGCTGCGATAACAACAGCGATCATGGCGATGAAGGGTCCGTAGGTAGTCATAACGCCGGTGATAGAAACATCCTTGAATTCATTTTTGATCTCTGCGGTATTTGTCTTCTCACCGACCAGATTCTTTTCATCACCTGCATTCTGGATTTCTGTCTTTGTGCCGCCGTTTGCTACAACCTCTGTCTTCTCCCAGGTGTAATTGCTGTTCATATCTGTCTCTTTTACGGTATATTTAGCACCGGCTTCAATATTGTCAAATACCAGCTTTTCTCCGGCCTTGAGTGTAACGGTCGTTGCAACACCGTCCTCAAATGTATACACTGTATCTCCGACCTTGCCGGTGTAGGAAGTGATGGTATCATTCTTTACCTCAGGTCTGGTAAATGTTACCTCTACCTTAAACTTATCATCCGGGTTTGCATAGGCAGGATTGCTGACAGTCTTGGAAATCTCCAGAGAAGTAGTTTTGTCTTCAGAACCGCCCTTCTTTGTGTACTTGTTGCTGAAGTCCATGTCATCTACTTTCTTATTATCTTTATCGAAGAGGTAAATTTTCTTATTGCCTTCATTATCCACAGCAACAGTCAGCTTATAGGAACATGCTTTTGTATTGTAATCCCAGCCGTACCCTTCTGCATCCTTAGCAGGAGCATCCATTGTCTCTGCTATATCATATGTATAAAGGCCGGGAGTGGTAAGTGAAGTCAGATCAAAAGCCCCGCTTAAGTCGGCAGCTGTGCTGCTGATGGTAACAGAGGGGAGCGTCTTGGGCGCATCCGCCGGAGCTGCCGGCTGCTCCGCCGGATTGTCGGTAAGAGCTGCCGTGAAGGTGAATGTTACTTCGGGAGTCGTAACCCCTTCATTCTTCTTGATCTCTTTTGTAACTTTTGCCGTTTCCGGGTTTGCGTAATCAGCCGCGTATACCGGCATGGAGGCCAGCAGGCTGGCAGCCAGCAGGCCGCTCATAACAAGTGCTTTCAGTTTCATAGTTTTCATGTCCTCTCCTCCTTTGTATGGCAGGAATAAAAGTGTCTTTATCATAAATGCGCGCTTTGCGCATTTTTTGTGTTTTTCAAGAGCCAGCCCTGCCGGGACGGATCTTTTAAAACCCTCTCCTGCGGATGACTGTAAATACAGCCCCCAGCGTGGCTTTCTTGTCCACTGTACCGTAAATCCGGCTGTCCTGGGCATAAGGCCGGTTGTCTCCCAGTACGAACACCTGTCCTTCCCCCACGGTCAGAGGAAATGTAACTCCTTCTGTAAAGGGAAGGGTCTGCGTGTATATATCTGGTTCGACCTGCAGGCTGCCGTTTATCAGCAGCCCCTCGGCGGTGATGTCCACCGTATCTCCTTCGACTGCCAGAACACGGCGGACCTGGCGCACGCCTTCATAATTTACCAGGATTACCTGGTCTTTTACATAATCCTTTTTCAGCCGGTAGCTGATGACGATATCGCCCTCCCGGATAGAAGGTTTCATGGAGTCATCACCGGCCAGCGTGACTGAAAAGAGAAACTGAAAGAGAATGAACAGGAATCCGGCCAGCAGTACGATCTTCAGTACCAGCAGCAGAAGCTGGGTCCCCAGATCATCCTTTTTCCCTCTCCGGGCGCTGTCCTCTTCTCTTTCCCTCATGAACATATCCTCATCTGTGATGGCGGCGCAGTCCGTATACTCCTGCAAGTGCTGCCAGGGCGGCACCGGCAAGCAGGATCATCAGACCGCCGTTTCCGGCAGCGGCCACTGCCGTATCCGGGACCTTCACCTTGCTGCTGTTTGTAATGACAACAGTATTGTCTTCTTCCTTATCAGAAATCGTCAGACTGCAGGAATCCTCTTCTTTTCCATTATAGGTAACCTTGTAGTCTGCTGCCGGAGCGTCTTCCGCGTCCTCCTGGACTGAAAGCGCTGTCCCCTGGGGAAGGCCCTGCACATCTATCTGCCAGCCGTTTTTGATAAGCAGGGGCTGACTGGTCGTGCTGTCCACTGCCTGGCCGGTCTGCGGATCAAATTTCAAAGATCCGCTTGTCTGAGCAGGCAGATCCTGGGCATCATTGACCGTCGGATCCTGTGCCTTCGCGTCTGCCAGGTCGAACTGGCTGACGGTGTAAGGATAAGTGCCGGTCAGACGGCTCTTCCACTCTTCACCGGCTGTCACTGCAAGGGAGAATTCCTTTGCCGGATCCACATACCTGCCTGCCAGGATCTTGCGAAGGATCAGGCTGCCTGTCCGCAGCTTGTTGACACCGGTAAATGTCTGCTCTCCGCTGTTATTTACAAACTTACCGTCAACCAGCATCGGCTTCTCGATCGTATCTCCTTCATAGGTAAAGGTCAGGCCGCTGCTGCCGGTGTCGGAAGATTTCTCTGCTATCGTGTAGTCATGTCCCTGTTCCAGGGTTTCTTCTTTAACCTTGATGCCCGGCGCCAGATAGGCGGTCCCGGTCCAGCCATTTTCCTTGTTCAGCGTCAGCGTGATCGGGTCTGTATCTTTGCTGCTTACAGTAAAGACAGCATTTCCATCCGCGACCTGATCAGACAGGTCATTCCCCTTCTCGTCCTGCCACTTTTTCTCAATGGTTACCTTAGCCACATTCAGCGGCATCTCACCGTTATTAGGATCCGGATATTCTACAGTATGTTCTGTCTCTATCACTTCTTCATAGGTGCCTGCGCTCTCGTTGTAGCGGAATGTATGACCATCTATGGTCACATCAGCGCCGCCGCCCTCCTTGATCTGCGCTTTCTCCTCATCAGTAAGTGCTTTAGCCGCCTCCGTTTCGGAACTCAGTTCCACCTGTGTATAGGTCACCTGATTGACGGAATTGCCATTATCATCCTCTGCTGTCGAATTCGTACGCAGCGCATAGCTTCCGTCTCCATTATCTTTGATCTGCTCCCGCTGCTCAGCCGTAAGCTGATCATATGTTATTTTTCCGTTTTTCAGGTCAGCCACAAGGTCATAGGCTTCCTGTGACGGCCAGACGTTGAAGCTGACAGAGTAGGTTACACCTGCTTCCAGAGACTCTCCCTCCGCAGCCGGTGACCACTGTATTTTTCCATCCGTGATGGTCGGAGCCGATTTCGATGTCCAGTCCGGATCGTTGGATTTGGTATAAGTAAACTTTCCAATTTCGCTGTCCGGATTAACGGACGCCCCTACAGATGTCAGGGATGTCACGGTATCTGTCAGCCGGGCATTGCGGATCTCCAGCGCATGGGTAATAGCCTTGATAATATTATCGAATGCAGCAGCCAGGGCAGCGCCGTCGCTGGCGTTGTAGTAATTGGAGGGATTGGCACCGCTTTCCTGGACAAGCTTCTCCATATTGGAAACGTTGCCGAAGGCACCGATGGCGAAGAAGTTGTCGGAGCCGACAGCTTTAACAATATCTTCTGCCTTCTTTTTGGCAGCATCGTAATTATAACCAAATTTATCTGAACTTCCTGCCCCATGTGTGCCAACAGGCTGATTACGACGGTCA
>ONFL01000134.1 GCA_900317095.1 uncultured Eubacteriales bacterium
GACCGGGCGAGACCTATCCCTATCTGTATCTGGCAGGCTGCGGGACAGCCCTCAAGCTGGTCCATGCCCTGGAGCTGCTGCAGAGGAGACAGATGAATACTGCTTCTGCGGAGGATATTTCTTTTCCGGAACAGCTGCAGGAGTACCTGGAACTGGCGGCAGTCGGCACCATTGCAGATGTTGTTCCCCTGACAGGGGAGAACAGGGTCATAGTAAGTCTGGGACTTGCCGGGATGAAAGATCCGGTCAATCCCGGCCTGCGCGCGCTTCTGGAAGTGAGCGGATATGATTTTTCAAGGAAACCGTCCAGCTCCATGATCGCCTTCGGCGCCGGTCCCAGGCTGAACGCGGGAGGACGGATGGGTAACGCCGGCCGGGGAGTACAGCTCTTTACCAGCCGGGACCCGCATCAGATCGCGGCCATTGCCGCGCAGCTGGAGGAAGAGAATGAGGCCCGCCGGCAGACGGAGACCGAGATCCTCAGGCAGGTCACAGAACAGATAGAAAGCAGACCGCAGATCCGCAGCAGCCGGGTCATCGTCGCGGCCGGCCGGGGCTGGCATCACGGCGTGGTGGGCATCGTATCTTCCCGGGTGAAAGAGACATACTACCGGCCCAATATCATCCTTTCCATAGACGGAGAGGCCGCCACCGGCTCGGCACGCAGCGTAGAAGGCTTTCATCTGTATAAAGCGCTGTGCAGCGTGAGTGATCTGCTGATCCGTTTCGGCGGCCATGCCATGGCGGCCGGTATGACATTGCTTACAAAGGATATACCGGAATTTACAGAGAGAATTAATGCCTACGCCCGTGAACATATGGGAGAAGATGTCCTGATGCCGGTCCTGCACCCGGAGATGAAGCTGAAGCCGTCAGCGGTCACGCTGGAGTTTGCCCGCGAGCTGGAGCTTTTGGAGCCCTGGGGAACGGAGATGGAAGAACCCGTGATCGTTGTCGAGGGCGATATCAGCGGCGGGCAGGCCATCGGAAAAGACCGGGCCACATTCACTGCCCGCATTTCCGACGAGAAAAGCGGCCTGAAAATGATTCGTTTCCGCAGTGAGGGCTGGGCGGACTGCTATAAAAGACGGACCCGGGGCCGGGCAGCGGGTAAGATCTCTATAAATTCCTATATGGGAACGGAAAGTGTACAGATGATTCTTTCAGATATCCATTATGACATGGATCCGGATGCCCGCCGGCTCCTCCAGTATTTTTCCCTGCGTCAGACAACGGATGACTATCAGAAACTTTGTGACCGGCAGCAAAAGCTTTGCAGGAAGGACTGCGTCGATTCTTATCTGCTGCTGAAGGGAAGCATGGATCCCCGCGGCAGAGAGGGAACCGTCCTTGCCCTTGAACTGTACGCACAGCAGTGCGGGCAGGCGGCTTTCAGGAAAATTTATGCCCTGCTGCAGTCCTGCCTGGTCTTTGAGGAGATCGGTCTGCTGCGTTTTGTGTCCTCTTTCGGTTTCCTGCGTTATACGCTTACGGATCTCAGAAACCTGGAACTTCATTCATCTGCCTGCTACAGGAAATATTTTGAGAACTGAAGCCGGCTGGTATGGACAGCCCGCTTGAATTGATGCTATAATGAAAAAATGTTCGATAATATGATATTCTGAGCGTGGTGTTTTCTGCTTTCTGCAGACGACAGACAGTGAATAGAAAGAGAAGAGGTTCTTACAGTCATGAAAAAAGTTGAAGATTATATCAAGAGCATTCCGGACTTCCCTGAGAAAGGCATTATTTTCAGGGATATCACATCAGTAGCCCAGGATCCGGAGGGATTCCACCTTGCCATCTCCGAGATGGAGAAGAAGCTGGAGGGACTTGATTTTGAACTTGTACTGGGAACAGAATCAAGAGGATTCATTTTCGGCGCGCCTGTAGCATATGATCTGCATAAGGGATTTGTCCCCATCCGCAAGAAGGGCAAGCTTCCCCGCGAGACCATCAGCGAGACCTATGATCTGGAATACGGTTCAGCAACGATCGAGATCCATAAGGATGCCATAAAGCCCGGACAGAAGGTTGTTTTGATAGATGATCTGATCGCCACGGGCGGTACCACGAAGGCGGCTCTGAATCTGATAGAGCGGCTGGGCGGTCAGTGCGTCGCCATGGTATTCCTGATAGAGCTGGCAGGCCTGAATGGACGGGATAAGCTTCCCGGCTGCAACATTCAGGCAGTAGTGACCTACCCCGGTAAATAATTTTTTCTTTCATCTGCCGTATTAAGACGATATGCGGGCACAGCCCGCTTTACAGAAGATATTTAGCTGATTACAAAGGATGATGCCTGTATGAAAGACGAAATGAAAAGTGAGAAAGACGGTTCCGTTATTATTGAGGAAAGAATGGCCCTGGTAGAAACACCGGATTTTGAAGCCCCGGAGGTTTTGTATGACCGCCTGATCAAGAAAGTCAGAGAGTATCATCCGTCCGGCGATATCAGCATGATAGAGAAGGCCTATCGGATTGCCAGGGATGCCCATAAGAACCAGCTGCGCAAGTCCGGTGAGCCTTATATAATCCATCCCCTGTCTGTAGCTTTGATCCTTGCTGACCTGGAGCTGGATAAGGAATCCATAGTAGGCGGTCTGCTGCATGACGTTGTTGAGGATACGGTCATGACAGAGGAGGATATCAAGAGGGAATTCAATCCGGAGATCGCCCTCATTGTATCAGGCGTCACAAAGTTAAGTCAGCTGTCTTATTCGACGGATAAGGTGGAGCTGCAGGCGGAGAATCTGCGCAAGATGTTCCTGGCTATGGCCAAGGATATCCGCGTGATCCTCATCAAGCTGGCCGACCGGCTGCATAATATGCGGACACTGAAGTACATGACGCCTGCCAAGCAGAAGGAGAAGGCCAGGGAGACCATGGACATCTATGCTCCCATA
>ONFL01000132.1 GCA_900317095.1 uncultured Eubacteriales bacterium
ACCCGGCTGTGATATTGATTGAGGGTCTCCTTTTCTGCCGGCGACAGCAGGGACGGATCCACACCGTCCAGGTCAAAGGGAACCAGGGTCAGGGTCTCAAACTCCATAAACTGCCCGGCTGCTGTCTTTTCACCCTTTTTGCAGAGCATCAGGTTCTCGTGGCGGATCCCGAAGCGGCCGGTCAGATAAATGCCCGGCTCATTGCTTGTCACCATGCCCTCCTCAAAGACACAGCTGCTGTGCGGATCCCGGAGATTTTTGAAACGGATGGCATTTGGCCTTTCATGGACGCTCAGCGTATAACCGACTCCATGTCCTGTGGCATGGCCGAAATCCATGCCGATCCTCCACAGCGGTTCCCGGGCCAGATAATCCAGGTTGACACCCGTGCAGCCATACAGAAACCTGGCACCGGTCAGAGCCAGCAGCCCTTTGAGGACCAGGGTGAAATAAATCTTCTCCTCATCCTGCAGGGGACCGCAGACAAATGTCCGGGTGATATCTGTCGTCCCGCCCAGATACTGTCCGCCGGTGTCCATAAGCAGCAGGCCGTGTCCCTCAACAGGAATATCGCTGTCAGGGTCTGCACTGTAATGAACAATGGCGCCATGCTTTTCATAGGCACTGATGGGAGCGAAACTTGGCATGAGGTAGCCCTTCTGCTGCCGGCGCAGCGACTCCATCTTTTCAGAGACGCTGATCTCGGTCATGGGGATCCTGCCGACATTTTTCTTAAACCAGTACATGAATTTTGTCAGCGCTATGCCGTCCTGCAGATGGGCCTGGCGGAAATGGCTGATCTCGACCGGGTTCTTGACGGCTTTCATGAGAAGAGTAGGATTGACCCTCTCTTTGATCCTGACATGCTCCGGCAGCGCATCATAAAGGGCATAATTGACAGCAGCCGGATCCAGCAGAACCGTCTTTCCCGCCGGGATGGCTGCCGCGTCAGCATAAATCTGCCCGTAAGGAGCCAGGCGGACGCCGTCGGCCTCAAGCCGCCTTCTGTCCTCCTGTCGGAAAATATTCTCATTGACATAGAGGATGACATCCTGGTCTGTCATCATAAGGTAGGAAAGAACAACCGGAGTGAACAGGACATCGCCGCCGCGGATGTTGAGCAGCCAGCAGATATCGTCCAGGCTGGTCAGCAGGAAAATATCCGCGCCGGTCTTCTGCATCTCTTCCCGCACGCGGGCGATCCGCTCTGCCCGGCTCTGGCCGGCTGTCTTGGTATCCATGAGCCAGGCAGGCTCTGCTGAAAGGCCCGGCCTGTCTTTCCAGATTTCCCCGACCAGGTCCAGGTCCGGGCGTACTTTGCCGCCGCCCTCTGCCAGCCTCTTCCTGTAGTCCATACCCTGCAGGGCACTGACAGTCCGCCCGTCAAAGCCCAGACAGCCTTCCCCAACCCTGGATAGAATGTAATTCTGGACAGAGGGCACGCCTTCCTGTCCGGATTTCATCAGCCGGATCCCGCTGCCCGACAGTTCCTGCTCCGCCTGCAGAAAATAGCGGCTGTCAGTCCAGAGCAGTGCTTCATCTTCTCCAACCAGAAGCGTTCCCGCTGACCCGGTAAAACCTGAGATCCATGTCCGGCAGCGGAAATGCTCTCCCACATACTCAGAGCCATGAAAATCCTCTGATTCTATCAGATAATATGTCACGGAGGCCGCCTGCATTTTCTCCCGCAAAGCCGCCAGTCTTTCCCTGCTGTCCATCAGCGCTTCCCCTCTTTTCCGTCTCCGTCTGCCGGTCTTTTGCCGCTCTCTGCCGCAAGATCTGCAGCTGTCTCCAGGGCCAGGCGGATCATATCCCGGAAGGAATGTTCGCGGCTGGAGCTGTCCAGATGCCGGTCTGTCTGCAGATTGTCGGATATGGTCAGCAGACATGCCGCCCTCTTCCCCAGCACATGGGCGTTGTGAAAGAGGGCAAAGGATTCCATCTCCACGCAGAGCAGGCCAAGTTCTTCGACCTTCTCCTGCAGTACCGCGTCAGCCGCCGGCTGGTGATAGAATATATCACTGGAATGGATCGTTCCCCGGGCCAGCTGCTGTCCCAGCCTGTCCGCTGAGGAGGCAATGGCCTCTGTCAGCTCCGGCGAGGCGTCCTGCATATGACCCTCCGTCAGGCTCTGAGCCAGTGCATAAGTGGATTCACTCCATGCCCTGTCTGCCAGGACCAGATCCATCAGGTCCAGATCCCTGCTGTACGCGCCTGCCGAACCGACCCGGATGATATTTTCAACTCCGTATACCTTATAAAGTTCATAAGAATAAATGCCGATGGAAGGCATTCCCATGCCCGAGGCCATGACAGACACGGCAGTCCGCCTGCCGTCTTCTGCCTGATAGCTGCCTGTAAAGCCCAGCATGCCGCGGACAGATGTTACCTGCCGCGGCTCTGTCAGGTATTCCTGTGCGATCCAGCGGGCCCGCAGAGGGTCGCCGGGCATAAGGACGGTCGGGGCAAAATCTCCCGGCCGCGCGCTGATATGAGCTGTTGCCATAGCATTTCTCCTTCTTTATACAAAGCGGGCCCCATGCATGGCATGAGGCCCCTCCTGTGAACATGATACTGTTTATTCTGCTTTTGCGAAAGACAGCAGCAGATCTCCGGACGCAACCTTGTCGCCGGCCTCGACATAGATCTTGTCGACCTCGCCAAATTCCTTGGCAACGACAGTTGTCTCCATCTTCATGGCTTCGATGATCATGAGCGGCTGGTTCTTCTCGACCTTGTCGCCTTCCTTTACGAATACCTGTGTTACGGTACCAGGGATGGATGATCCGACATGGTTCGGGTTTGTCTTGTCCGCCTTCATTCTGTGATCGGAGTTGACCTGTGCCTTCTCATCGAGAACTTCTATCTCACGCATGGAACCGTTGACTTCGAATGTCAGAACCCTCTTACCTTCCGGACCGGGCTCAGACATCTCTATGAAACGGATCAGCAGGACCTTGCCTTCACCGATCTTGAGGGTCGTCTCCTCACCCTTCCGCAGGCCGTAGAAATATACATGGCTTTCCAGACGGGTGACATCATTGTACTGTTCTACATGCTCCAGATATTCCTTATAAGGCTTCGGATACAGAGAGCAGCTGATAGCTTTAAGCGTCATACCCATCTCGTCATAAGCGGAAAGATCGAACTCTTCCTTGAGATCTTTCTTAACCTGCTCGTAGTCTACCGGAGGCATCAGGGCGCCTGCACGTCCGGTGATCGGCTTCTCGCCCTTGAGGACGATCTTCTGCATCTCGGGGTCAAAGCCGTTATCCGGCTGTCCGATCATCCCCTTGTAATAATCTACTACAGAATCCGGATAAGGCAGATCTTTGCCGACTTCCTTGATATTGTCTTTCGTCAGGCCGTTCTTCAGCATAAAAATGGCCAGATCGCCGACAACCTTGGATGTAGGGGTAACCTTTGTAATATTGCCCAGGATGCTGTTGGCCTGCTTGTACAGGGCCTTCAGCTCCTCAAACTGATTCTTTATGCCCATGGACTCAGCCTGCGCGTAGAGGTTGGAGTACTGACCGCCGGGAATCTCATATTTGAAGATGTCCGCGTTGGGGCTCTTGAGACCGCTTTCACTGAACTCGTAAACCTTGCGGACTCTTGCGTAGTAGCGGCTCAGCTCGCTCAGCTGATCAAAATCAAGCCCTGTGTCACGCTCAGTGCGATACAGGGAAGCCGCAACCGCGTTCATGGACGGCTGGCTGGTCAGGGAGCTCATGGACTCTATAGCCAGATCCGCGATATCAACGCCTGCCTCTGCTGCCGCCAATACTGTGGCCACGCCGCAGCCGGTGGAATCATGGGTATGCAGGTTTACAGGGATCTTCAGCTCAGACTTGAGGGCTGTAAACAGCTGCTTGGCGGCATAAGGCTTCATGATGCCGGCCATGTCCTTTATGGTCAGCGCATGCACGCCCATGGCCTGCAGCTGCAGGGCCTTGTCCACATAATATTCTACAGTATATTTCGGCTCATCCGGATTGCTGACATCTCCGGTATAGCAGATGGTGCCCTCCACGAACTTGCCGGTCTTGAGGCACTCCTCTATGGGCATCTTCAGGTTCTCTATCCAGTTCAGGGAATCAAATACACGGAAGACATCAATGCCCTTCTGTGCGGAAACCTTAATAAATTCTTTAACAACGTTGTCCGGATAGTTGCTGTAGCCGACGGCATTGGACGCGCGCAGCAGCATCTGCAGCATGGTGTTGGGCATCCGCTCGCGCAGGATGTCCAGTCTGGTCCAGGGCGATTCCTTAAGGAAACGGTAACAGGTATCAAATGTAGCACCGCCCCAGCACTCTACGGAAAATGCGTTCTGCAGGAAGGAGTTCGTGGCTCTGGCCGCGCCTGCCAGGTCCTTTGTACGCATACGGGTCGCCAGCAGGGACTGCTGGGCATCGCGCATGGTGGTATCAGTCACATAAAGCTTCTTATCTGCCAGGATCTTCTGAGACAGGCCTTCCGGTCCCAGCTTAAGCAGCTCATCTCTCATGCCGTAGACCGGAGCGGTTTCATCATAGACAGGGAGCACACGGTTCTCGTACTTGGGCTTGTCGCCGCCGGTTACATTGACGATCTTGTTGCCGATAAACTCTATGATCTTTGTAGCGCGGTCCTGGCTGCGCTGCATATCGAAAAGCTCCGGTGTCTCTTCAATAAATGTCGTATAGCACTTTCCTTCCTGGAATGTCGGATGATTGATGACATTGATCAGGAAAGGAATATTTGTCTTGACACCGCGGATACGCATCTCCTTGAGGGCGCGCAGAGACTTGCGGATGGCGCCTTCGAAGGAACGGTCATGGGAAATGACCTTAACAAGAAGGCTGTCATAATAAGGAAGGATCTCCGCGCCGGTGTAGGCAACGCCGCCGTCAAGACGCAGACCGCTTCCGGATCCTGAACGG
>ONFL01000131.1 GCA_900317095.1 uncultured Eubacteriales bacterium
GTCCTTGGGCGTGTCGGCATTTGTCCTTACCTTCATGGTGCGGAATGTGTCTGCCCATTCCATGATGCGGCTGAATTCTCCGGTGATGGAGGTGTCTACCATGGGGATCGCTCCGTCATAGACCGCGCCTGTGCTGCCGTCCAGGGAGATGATGTCGCCTTCGTGATAGACTTTGCCGCCTAATGTGAACTGCTTATTCTCTTCATCCATGATGATGTCGCCGCATCCGGATACACAGCAGGTTCCCATACCGCGGGCTACAACTGCCGCGTGGCTTGTCCTTCCGCCGCGGACGGTCAGGATGCCCTGGGCCTTCTTCATGCCCTCTATATCTTCGGGAGAAGTCTCCAGGCGGACGAGGATGACTTTCTCACCGCGCTCAGCCCAGCTCTTGGCATCGGCGGCTGTGAAGACGATCTTTCCGCAGGCAGCTCCCGGGGATGCTCCCAGAGCCCGTGCGGCAGGAACAGCCGTATCCAGGGCCTTCTTGTCGAAGGACGGGTGCAGCAGGGCGTCGAGATTCCGGGGCTCTATCATGGAAACGGCTTCCTTTTTGGAGATCAGCCCTTCATCAACGAGGTCGCAGGCAATCTTCATGGCAGCCTGGGGCGTACGCTTGCCGTTTCTGGTCTGCAGCATGTAAAGCTTGCGGTCTTCAATGGTAAATTCCATATCCTGCATGTCGCGGTAGTGGTTCTCCAGTGTGCTGCAGATCCCTACGAACTGGTCGTAAACTTCGGGCATGACCTGCTGCAGCTGATCTATCTTCTGGGGAGTCCGCACGCCGGCAACGACATCCTCGCCCTGGGCATTCATGAGGAATTCACCCATCAGGTGCTTTTCGCCGGTGGCAGGATCACGGGTGAAGGCAACGCCGGTTCCGGATGTCTCGCCCATATTGCCGAAGGCCATCATCTGTACATTGACAGCGGTGCCCCAGGAGTAGGGGATATCATTGTCGCGGCGGTAGACGTTGGCCCGGGGATTATCCCAGGAACGGAAAACGGCTTTTATGGCTCCGTAAAGCTGCTCTCTGGGATCTACAGGGAAATCATCTCCCAGTTTTGCCTTATAGGCATCCTTAAACTGGCCGGCCAGGATCTTCAGATCTTCAGCGGTCAGGTCTACATCATTAATAACTCCTCGCTCTTCTTTCATCTTGTCGATGAGCTTTTCAAAATCAGATTTGCTCAGCTCCATAACGACATCGGAATACATCTGGATGAAGCGGCGGTAGCAGTCCCAGGCCCAGCGTGGATTGCCGGACCTGGCGGCGATGATCTCCACGACCTCTTCATTCAGTCCCAGATTGAGGATGGTATCCATCATGCCGGGCATGGAAGCTCTGGCGCCGGAGCGGACAGAAACGAGCAGGGGATTAACATTGTCGCCGAATTTCTTCTCTGTGATCTGCTCGAGCTTTACGATCGCTTCGTCTATCTGACCGCGGATCTCATCATTGATGTCCTGACCGTCTTCGTGGAAGCGGGTGCAGGCCTCCGTGGTGATCGTAAAACCAGGAGGAACGGGGAGTCCGAGATTGGTCATCTCAGCAAGATTCGCGCCTTTTCCTCCGAGAAGATTACGCATCTGGGCATTTCCCTCTGTAAACATGTAAACCCATTTGTTCATACAAATACCTCTCTTTCCCAAAATTACAGTTCATGTCCGAAAATCTGAAAATTTGCAGATACAAGGCTGGAAAAATGGAAATCAGGATTCATCCGGACAATAATATTATACAATATATGCAGAAAGAGGTGCAACCTTGCGGGCTTATAATTCAACTATATTCAGTCCGGTCATGCCGGGTAGTATCGTATGATGCCGTCTTTTCCCTCTCCACGGCGGATGATGCCGGCCAGCCGCAGGTAATCAAGGTGGGAAAAGCATTCGCCAACCGCGAATATCTTCTGGACGCCGGGGAATGTCTCCCAGCTGTCGGCGCGGATCTTCCATTTCATTCTGCCGGCGATCTCATAGGCAGGCAGCCCGGGCTCAGATTCTATGATGTGCCGGGTGTCCGCAAGCCGCGCCTGGTGGTGTGCCAGAAGCCGGTCTATGCGCTGGTGGTAGTCTCCGGTCTTTCTGTGCCCCGGAAGTGCCAGGCGGACCGGGATGTCCCGGAAACGGCGCAGGGTATCCAGGTAGGTGCCCAGGGCATCCTCCATCTCCGGCCAGGCGGTGATATTGGGCGTGATGTCAAAAAGGATATTGTCTGCTGTAAAAAGGATGCCATGGTCTGCGTCCCACAGACAGAGCTGACCGGGGGTGTGGCCGGAAGCCGCCAGGCACTCCAGCCGGAAGGGACCTGCCTGCAGTACAGTGCCCGCTTCTACAAATGTATAATCATCCCAGGGAGCCGGCACCGCCTGCAGGGCCGGGTTGGATTTCTGGGCCTCATAGAAGACATCAGGCGGCATGCCGCCGGCAATGTAGCGCCGGCCCAGCTCTTCCCAGCGCTTAAAGGGGTCAAAGCTGCGGACAAGATGGCAGCCGTCCGTACGGCTGATATAGATCTTTCTTCCCGGCCGGATCAGATCCGGAGCCAGCCCGGCATGGTCACTGTGCAGATGGGTGACGAAAATATCGGTCTTATCCATATCAGCTCCCAGTTCGACGATTCCTCTTTCTATGTCGGCCCGGCATTCCTCCATGCGGAAACCCGTATCTATCAGCAGGTTCCTATCCCTGCCGGGTATAAAGTAACTGTTGAGCTCTTTGAGAGGATTATGGGGGAGTCCGACCGGGATGCGGAATATCCCGGGA
>ONFL01000130.1 GCA_900317095.1 uncultured Eubacteriales bacterium
ATTTTTCACTGCCTTTTGTGTGCGTTAGGAGGATACAAAGTGGAAAATCAGACAAAGAAGGGCATCAATCCGCATGTGCTGGGCATCCTGCTGGTCATCGTGGATTCATTGTTCTTCTCTTTTATGTCGCTGTTTGTGCGGATGTCCGGCGATGTGCCTACCATGGAGAAAGCCTTTTTCCGGAATATTGTAGCATTTGTGATCGCCATGATCACGCTTTCGCGGACGCCGGAGAAATTTAAGATACAAAAGGGCAGCATTCCCATGCTGCTGGGCCGGTCTATCTGCGGCGGAACAGGTCTGGTGCTGAATTTCTGGGCCATAGATCACATAGCTCTGGCGGATGCTAACATCCTTAACAAGATGTCGCCCTTCTTCGCCATCATTTTTTCCATATTTTTGCTCTCAGAGATGCCCAATGTTGTGGAATGGATTACCGTGGTTATTGCCTTCGTCGGCGCGGTCTTTGTCGTCAAGCCGACTGCGGGCATAGCCAGTCTGCCGGCCCTGGCGGGTCTGATGAGCGGACTTGGCGCCGGTCTGGCTTACACATTTGTCCGCAAGCTGGGTATGAAGGGTGAGCGGGGACCGGTTATCGTAGCCTTCTTCTCGGGTTTTACCTGCCTGATGTGTCTGCCGTTTATGGTCTATGAGTTTCAGCCGCTGACCCTGCAGCAGTTCCTCTGCCTGATCGGGGCGGGCGGTTCCGCGGCTATCGCCCAGTTCGCCATCACAAAGGCCTACCAGCTGGCACCGGCCAAGGAGATCTCTGTATTTGACTATTCCCAGGTCATGTTCGCTTCCCTGTGGGGCATCCTCTTCTTCGACGAAGTGCCGGACCACTGGTCGGTGATCGGATACGTGATCATCATCGGCACCGCTGTCGTCAAGTGGTACTATAATGTCCACATCCAGGGACGGAGGGAGAAAGAAGCTGCCCTGGAAGAGAATGCAGCAGGCGGCGGCAATAAATAAAAAGGAAACAGGAAAAATGAAGTACATCGATATGCACTGTGACACCATGGCAGAACTATGGTATGCCAGACTGAGAGGGGAAGCCTTTCATTTGCAGGACGCGCCGCTGATGATCAACCTGGACAAGCTGCAGGCAGGGGACTGCCTCTGCCAGAATTTCGCGATGTTTGTCTACCTGCATACACCGGCGGATTTCAAAGGCCTGCACAGGCAGCTGGAGCAGGAAGATGAGCCTCCCTACATGGATCCCTGGCTGGCGCTGAACGGGATCCTCAGGACATTTCAGGAGGAGATGGAGCGCGCCGGCGGCCGCATCCGTCAGGTGACGACCGGGAGTCAGATCCACGAGGCCCTGGAGAAGGGACAGATGACCTGCCTGCTGACGGTAGAGGAAGGCGCGGTCTGCCAGGGGAGCCTGGATAAACTGCGCACGCTCTATGACGCGGGAGTCCGCATGATGACTCTGACCTGGAATTTTGAAAACCAGCTGGCTTTTCCCAACATCCCGGACCCTGATCATTATTTCCATTTTGTGCCCCGCTCTGACAACGGCCTGAAAAAGCGCGGCTTTGAGTTTGTAGAAGCTATGCAGGATATGGGCATGATCGTGGATGTTTCCCATCTTTCTGACGCTGGTTTTTATGACGTGGCGCGGACAGTAAAGGGACCCTTTGCGGCCAGTCATTCCAATGCCCGGGGCCTGTGCGGCTGCAATCGGAACATGACAGATGATATGATCCGGATCCTGGCGGACCACGGCGGCGTCATGGGGCTCAATTTCTGCCCGTACTTTCTGCAGGAATCGGATCATCCGGCCGAGACGACTGAAAGGATCGCGGATATGGCAGAATATATCCGCAGGGTCGGCGGCATAGATGTCATAGGGATCGGATCCGATTTCGACGGCATTTCCGGACAGCTGGAGCTTGCAGGCGCCGATCAGATGGGACTGCTGGCGGATGCCCTGCATAAAAAGCATTTCTCGGATGATGAGATAGAGAAGATCTTTTATAAAAATGTCCTCCGGGTATATGATGAAGTCCTCGGATAAGGTATTCTTTTTTACAAAAACCCATACAGGATCCGCTGTTCTGTGATATGATGAAATAAAGTTACTGTCAGATTATTTTTCAGGAGGAGAATTGCTATGCCTAAGAAAAATATTGAAGAGATCATCAGTGATGTAAAGGAACAGGCGGAAGCAGTCGGCAGCATGGCCAGGACAGCAGGGGAGAAGGCAGTAGAGACCGCGAAAAAGACCGCCGGCGACCCCAATGTGCAGAAGGCGATCCGCCAGGGCAAAGAGACTGTCAAGAAGACCGCGAAAGCTGTCCGCGAGGCGATTCCTTCCGACAAAGTGATCCTGCAGTACGGCGGCAGCGAATCCGATGTGCAGGAGCTTGTTGACAAAGCAAAGAAACAGTGGAAAGAAACTTACGGAGGCCGCGGCAAATATATTCGCAGCTTTACACTTTATCTGAAACCGGAAGAAGGTATGGCCTACTACGTTGTCAACGGAAAGGAAACCGGAAGCGTAGAACTGTAGACCAGCCGGAGCAGAGACCGCCGCAGGCAGTCAGGAGAATGCTGTATGGAATACTGGGATGTCTATGACGAGTACCGCAGACCTACAGGAAGAGTGCGGGCCAGAGGCGAGGACTTTCTGCCCGGAGAGTATCATCAGGTCGTGAGCGTCTGCGTCTTCGGCATGGACGGCCGCATGCTGATCCAGAAGAGGGCGGACTGTAAGAAGCAGTGGCCCGGCAGATGGGATATTTCCATGATCGGCAATGCCGTGGCGGGAGAAGATGCCCGGCAGGCGGCCCGCAGGGAGCTGCGGGAGGAGCTGGGTATAGACGTGGATTTTACCCACCGCAGGCCCAATCTGACCCTGACATACCAGTGCGGCTTTAACGACTATTTTCTGATCCGCCAGGATCTGGATATCAGCCGCCTGCGGCTGCAGGAGGACGAGGTCGCGGCTGCTGCCTGGGCAGACAGGGACCAGGTCCGCCAGCTTCTTGCGGAAGGATTATTCATCCCGTATTACCCGTCTGTTATAGACCTGTTTTTTGATATGCAGGACGGGTATATGTATATGCTGAAATAAAATGCTGAAAAGGACGCAGCGCTCTTGATATGTGCTGCGTCCTTTTGTGTGCTCAGTGGATACGCTGTCCGCATCTGGGACAGTAGTTGAATTCGGCCGGTACCATATATCCGCAGGCCGGGCAGCGCTGCGGCCTCCGGGGCTGGCCGGATTCGTGGTCCTCAGGCCGGAAACCCCGTCCATAACCGGAATAAGCGCTGCCGGCGCCGCCGCCGTATCCTGGTGCTCCATATTCGTTCTGCGGCGCATTGCCCCAGCCTGTGTCATGCAGGTCCTGCGGCTGTATGCTGACCTGTTCCCCGCGGGCTATTGCCCGGCCTTTATCACGGTCAAGTTCATAGATCCGGCCGCAGCAGTTCATCTTCACATAATAATGTCTGCCCCAGCGGAAGGTCGGGATCAGAAATATGCTCAGATATGTATAAACCATGAAGACCTGGCAGCCGCTCATCCGGCCGCAGGATTTGCAGAGGATCTGTCCCATATAGGAGAGGATCTTCTTTCCCTGTGAGATGCCGATCATCAAAAACATGGTGCAATTCCCCCTTTCATATTTCTCTATTATACCCGGGGCTAAAGGGGAATTCAATCGGGTCCGGCCCGGCGGGGCTGTCCGGCCGCTCATCTTTACCAGATGCCCATGACATGCTGCATGAACAGGCTGACTGATGTGATGCCGACCCAGCATACACCGCCGATCAGCAGAGGCTTGCCGCCGGTGCGGATCAGCTTTACAATATTGCTGTTGAGTCCGATGGCAGCCATGGCCATGATGATAAAAAATTTGCTCAGCTCTTTTAAGGGGCTGAAGGCTGAGGCGCTGACGCCTGCGTGGACGGCTATGGTAGTGATCAGGGAAGCGATCACGAAATAGAGTATGAACATGGGAAAAGCCCGGCGGAAGCTGAATGTATTTTCCCCCTCCGAGCCGGCTGCTCTTTTTTTACGTGCGGTAAAGGCAGCCAGCACCAGGGTGATGGGGATGATGGCCAGGGTACGGGTCAGCTTGACGGTAACAGCCTTGTCCAGGGTCTGGCTCCCCAGGGAGAACATACTGTCCCAGGTAGAGGCAGCAGCGGTGACGGATGAGGTGTCATTTACCGCGGTACCTGCAAATATGCCGAAGGCCTCGCCGGTCGTGGTATCCATGCCGATGGCGTGTCCGAACATGGGGAAGAAAATGGCCGCCAGCACGTTGAAAAAGAATATAACGGATATGGCCTGGGCGACCTCGTCGTCATCCGCGTCTATGACAGGAGCAGTGGCCGCGATGGCTGAACCGCCGCAGATGGAGGAGCCGACGCCGACCAGAATGGCGGTATTGCCGTGAACCCTCAGAGCCCGGTGCAGAATGTAGGCCAGGATCAGGGACGTGGAAATGGTGCAGACGATAATAGGAAGAGACTGGCGTCCGGTCTGTACAATGACGCCCAGGTTGAGGCCGAAGCCCAGCAGAACGACAGCCGCCTGGAGAATGTACTTGGAGGTGAAGGCGATGCCCGCTTTCGCAGAGCCCTTTTCCTTCCAGATCAGGGTTATGATCATGCCGGCTAAAATAGCAAATACCGGTCCGCCCACGGTGGGAACCGCCCTGCCCAGCAGGAAGCAGGGAACAGCGATGATCAGACATACCAGGATTCCGGGTAATTTTTCTTTGACTGTGTTCATAATAAAATATCTCCTTTTCTAATCCAGATAAAATTTTAGCCCCGATATATGATAAAATCAAATCATGAATAATTATCATGCGATAAATATTAAACATCATTAAAGGAGAACTGATGCTATGGACGCGCGCTACACAACATTTCTGACCCTCTGCAGGCAGATGAATTACCGCAGGAGCGCCCAGGAACTCCATCTGACCCAGCCTGCGGTGACCAGGCAGATCCAGTCCCTGGAAGCGGAGCTGGGCACACGGCTTTTTATTTACGACCACCGGACCCTGCGCAGAACGCCGGCCTCTCGGATCCTGGAGAACTATATCCTCTCCCTGCAGCACAACTACGACCTGCTGCGGGCGGATCTGCGCAGGCAGCAGGTGCGGAAGATCCGGATCGGGGCGACAAAGACCGTCGGCGATTTTGTTATTGTGGACGCGGTAGAGCAGTACCTGGACGATCCCCTGAACAGCCTCTGCCTGGAGGTCGACAATACCGAGGCCCTTCTGAAGAGGCTCCGGCAGAGTCAGCTGGATTTTGCGGTGATAGAGGGGGTATTCGATAAGCGCTCTTATAACAGCCGCCTGCTGCGGCTGGAGCCCTTCTCCGGCATCTGCGGGGCCGGCCATCCCTTCGCGGGCAAGACCGTTTCCCTGGAAGAGCTTACGGATGAAACTGTGATCGTGCGCGAGCAGGGCTCCGGGACCAGAAACCTGCTGGAAAGGGAGCTGGCGGACCGGGGCTGGTCCCTGCGGATGTTCCGGCGCTGCTGCGAGATCAGCAGCTTTGCGCTGATCCGCCGGCTGGTCAGGGTCGGTATCGGCGTCAGCTTTACCTACGAGGCAGTGGCAAAGGATGATCCGGACATAGCGGCTTTTCAGGTGGAAGGCTTTGCTGCCCGGCATGAATTTAATGTCGTCTGGCTGAAGAACACGCAGATCCCCGCGGAGGGAGAGCAGTTTCTGCAGCTGCTGAAAGAAGGAAAAGGGGGCACACAAGAATGAGTTTTGATCCATTATCCTGCCGGTATCCATCCCGGCGCTATCCGATTACGGCCAGAAACGGCATGGTCTGCACCGGCAGCAATCTGGCAAGTGCTGCAGGCCTGCATATCCTCCGGGAGGGCGGCAATGCCATAGACGCCGCCGCAGCCTGCGCCGCGGCCCTGACAGTGGTCGAGCCCACCAGCAACGGGCTGGGCTCTGACAATTTTGCCATTGTCTGGGTCAAAGACCATATTTACGGTCTGAACTCCTCCGGTCCGGCGCCGGCCGGCATTTCCATCGAGAAAGTAAAAGAACGTTATCCTACAGAGACGATGCCGCCGGCAGGCTGGGCTCCGGTTACGGTTCCCGGTGCTCCCGCCGGCTGGGCGGCCCTGGTAAAACGGTTCGGCCGCCTGTCGCTGAAGGAGGACCTGGCACCGGCTATCGCTTATGCCGATGAGGGCTTTTTCCTGCCTCCCTGTACGGCCGCTGTTTATGAAAAGGATGCAGAAGAATATCGCCGGATCCTGGGAGAAGATAGCCGGTTTGCCCCCTGGTTCAGGACATTTACGAAGAACGGCCGGGCCCCTCGTTTCGGGGAAATGATCCGGCTGCCGGATCACGCCCGGACCCTGCGTCTGATCGCGGAAAGTGACGGGGAGGCTTTCTATAAGGGAGAGATCGCGGACGCCATCGTCCGGCAGAGCCGGCGGGACGGGGGGTATTTTGAAAAAGAAGATCTGGCCTGCTTTAAGCCCTCCTGGGTCGATCCCGTGTCTGTCAACTACCGGGGTTATGATGTATGGGAGATCCCGCCCAACGGGCAGGGCATTGTGGCGCTGATGGCACTGAACATTCTGAAAGAATTTGATTTCCCGGACGACATATATGCCAATGAATCCGCCCGGACCCGCCACCTGCAGTTTGAAGCCATGAAGATGGCATTTGCGGACGGCATACATTATATTACCGACCCGGATTATATGAAGATTGATTATCATGAACTGCTGAAGCCGGATTATGGCCGGATCCGGGCCGGTCAGATCACAGACCGGGCGGGACTGCCGCCGGCCTTGACGCTGCCGGGCAGCGACACGGTTTATATGTGTACGGCGGACGGCGAGGGGAACATGGTCTCCCTGATCCAGTCCAATTACGACGGCTTCGGCAGCGGCATCGTTATTGACGGCTATGGCATCGCCATGCAGAACCGGGGAGCGGATTTCTCCCTGAACCCTGCGGATGCCAATGCCCTGGCCCCGGGCAAGCGCAGTTACCATACGATTATACCGGGATTCTTAAGCAGGAACGGCAAAGCGGTCGGGCCCTTCGGCGTGATGGGCGCCTACATGCAGCCCCAGGGTCATGTGCAGGTTCTGACCAATATGCTTGATTTCGGCATGAACCCTCAGCAGGCTTTGGACGCGCCGCGCTGGCAGTGGATCCGGGACAGGCATTTCGCCGTGGAAGACGGCTTTCCCCGGGAGGCAGCGAGAGGGCTGCAGGCCATGGGGCATGAAATTCATTATAATGATCCTGAGGCCTTTTTCGGAAGAGGACAGATCATCATCCGGCTGGACAGCGGGGCCCTGGTTTCAGGCTGCGAGCCCCGGACAGATTCCTGCACGGCCTGCTGGTAGAGAGGAAGGAAGCGCATGGAGACCATTTATTTTGCGGGAGGCTGCCTGTGGGGCGTACAGTATTTTGTAAAAAGACTGCCGGGCGTTATTTCTACCGAGGCCGGCCGGGTCAATGGAAACCGTGGCACGCTGGGCGGACCCTATGACGGCTACGCCGAGTGCGTGAAGACCGTGTTTGATCCGGAGAAGGTTTCACTGGAGAAGCTTCTGGAGTGGTTTTTTGAGATCATCGATCCCTTCAGCATCGACCACCAGGGCATGGATTACGGGCATAAATACCGGACCGGTGTCTACAGCCAGAATCCGGATCACCTGAACAGAGTCCGGGACTGGATCGCAGCGCAGTCGGATTCGCAGCGGATCCGGGTGGAGGTTCTGCCTTTGACCTCATATACAGCCAGTGCGCCGGAGCATCAGGACCGGCTGGACCGCTGCCCCCGGGACTGGCGGCTCTGCTCCATACCCAGGGAGCTCATGGACAGGCCGAGAAAGGCCTGAGAAAGAAAACACAGCACAGGGAGTGAAAAACCAGTGGCAGGGCCGACATGGAAAGAGTATACTGTTCATTAATGTCCCTGTTGGGATGAAGAAGCATAATAATCAGAGAAGGGGCTGCTATGACAGAACATGAAAACGTGCGCGGCAGGGCGCTGAAATTTGCATTCCCCCTGACCATTCCGGTCATGGCGGGCTATCTATTCCTGGGCATCACATATGGCTTCCTGATGGTTTCCAAAGGAATGCCCATGTTCATGCCGGTCCTGACGGCGGCTGTCATATACACGGGCTCCATGGAGTTTCTGATGACGGACATCCTGGTTTCTTCTTTCCATCCCCTGTCAGCTTTCGTCACGGCCCTGGTCGTAGGCGCCCGCCACCTTTTCTACGGCCTGGCCATGCTGAGCAAGTACCGGGATACGGGCTGGAAGAAGTTCTACCTGATCTTCACGACTTCGGACGAGACATTTGCGGTCAGCTATTCTGCCGAAATTCCGGAAACGGTCGATAAGAGCTGGTTCTACTTCTGGGTGTCCCTGCTGGACCAGATTTACTGGGTGACCGGTGCTGCCATCGGCGGCATCTGCGGATCCTTTATCCATTTCAATACCAAAGGGCTGGATTTCGTCATGACCGCCATGTTCGTGGTCATTTTCCTCAACCAGTGGATCAAGGACAGCAAAAAGGGCCGGGGCCTGCTGAAAGATCACGTCAGCGAATTTGTGGGTCTGGGCGCGTCTGTCGTCTGCCTGCTTATTTTCGGGGCGGATTCTTTCATCATTCCGTCCATGCTGGTCATCCTGGCTGTTCTGACCCTGCTGAGAAAGAAACTGGAAAAAATGGAAATGAGTCCGGCTGCTGCGGATAAAATCAGGGCGAAAGAAAAGGAGGATGAGCAGTGAGCACTTTGCAGATCATCATAACAATAGCGGTCGTCGTGGGTGCGACTATGCTGACCCGCTTTCTTCCCTATATTCTTTTTCCCAGCGAGGAAAAGACACCGGACTACATCCGCTATCTGGGCAGAGTCCTGGCACCGGCCATTTTCGGCTTTCTGGTGGTCTACTGCCTGAAGAACGTGAATTTTACAGGCGGATCCTTCGGCATTCCCGAGATCATTTCCATCGCCCTGGTCGTTGTGACCTTTGTCTGGAAAAGAAATATGATGCTGTCCATGGCAGTCGGTACCGTGCTTTACATGGTGCTGGTGCAGACGGTATTTGCCTGAGCACAGGCGGAGCAAAGTGGTGTAAAAAGCGAAAACAGGAGGTACACTTATGTGGAAAAGATACATTGTTGAGATAGGAACCGGTCTGGACCTGCACGGTCTGGATGTGACAAAAGCCGCAAAGAAGGCCGTGAAGGATGCGGTCAGTCATTCCTGCCTGTGCGGGGTCAGCGACATCTTCGGTATAAAGGAGCCGGAAGATTTCAGCCGCCGTTTCAAGGTTGATATAAAGATCGCGGCGCCTTTCCCGGACCAGGTAGACCGGCAGGCCGTGCGGGAGGAGCTTCCCCTGGGACAGGGACAGATCAGCGTTCAGCAGGGCGGCCTGGCTGCAGGCGGCCTGCATGTGGACCAGTTCGGCGAAGGAGACCAGATTGTGGTCGTCAACGCCGCTCTGACTGTCTATATCGATACAGAAGAATAAGAACGAAAGGAATCATTGTTTATGCTGACCCGGAAAATGCGGATCATCGTCGCGGTACTGATCGCCATATCAGCGCTGATCTATACGCTGCAGATCCTGATATTTCATGACTCACAGACGACAGCTTTTTATATTATGCAGGACCTGGCCTTTATGCCGGTCTCCATCGCTTTTACCACCATCATGCTGGGTGAACTGATGAACCAGCGGGAGAAGAAGGAGCGGATCGAGAAAACCCGTATGCTGACCAGCTCTTTTTTCACGGAAATGGGCGGCCAGCTTACGGACCTGCTGCTTTCCAGGGCCAGGTATGATGAAAGCCTGAAAGGACTTCTGCGGGGCAATTCGCAGGATGAAATCACGACGGAGCAGGCCAGAAAGCAGATCCGGGAGATCCCTCTGACCGTAGATATAGACGAGGAGAACTTCAATAAGGTCAAAGAGATCATTCAGGACAGGCAGATTGCCCTGCTGGTGCTGTCCTCCAACCCCGTTCTTCTGGAAAATGAAATATTTACCGAGATGCTCTGGGGCATATTCCATCTGAGCGATGAGTTCCGCCTGCGGGGAGATTTTGAGAAGCTGACGCCTTCCGACATAGAGCATTACAATGAGGATTTTGCCAGGGAACTGCGCCTTCTGCTCATCAACGGGGCCGGAAATGCCAGATATTTAAGAGAGACTTATCCGAATTTTTACACAACGGCCGTTACAAAATATAAATCCAGAGGAAAACAAAGCGGAGCAGCAGATGATAAGACTTTCTGATTATCTGAAGGAGACTTTCGGGACAAAGCTTTACCGGCTGTCCCTGCAGAGCGGCTGCAGCTGCCCTAACCGGGACGGCAGGCTGGGTACCGGCGGCTGCACGTTCTGCAGTGCGGGCGGATCCGGTGAATTTGCGGCGCCGCTGCTGCCGGTCAGGGACCAGATCGCCCTGGCGAAGGAGAAGGTGGACGGGAAATTCCCCAAAAGGATAGCGCCGCAGGACCGGCGCTATATAGCCTATTTTCAGTCCTATACGAATACATATGGCAATCCGGTCAGACTGGAGGCACTCTACAGGGATACGATCTCTCTGCCGGAGATCGCGGTCCGACGTCTCAAGGAGGCGGGACTGACGGTGATCGTCCACATCATATTTTCCCTGCCTGGAGAGAGCAGGGAGGATATGCTGGAGACGGTGCGGTACCTCTCTCAGATGCAGCCGCGGCCGGACGGCATAAAGATCCAGATGCTGCAGATCCTTAAGGGGACGCAGCTGGCCCGGGAATACGAGACAGACCCGTTTCCCCTGCTCAGCATGGACCAGTACTGCAGCCTGACAGCGCAGGCCCTGGCCATGCTGCCGGAGGATATGGTGGTCCACAGGATGACAGGCGACCCGCCGCGCCGGCTGCTGATCGCGCCGGCCTGGTGCACCGATAAAAAGAGAGTGCTCAATACAATAAATGCGGAGCTGAGGAGAAGGGGAATCACATGAAAAAGTTTTTCAGAATATTCATTTATGCAGCAGGCATGCTGATCCTGGCCTTTGCCCTGGTCCTCAACAGCAAGACCGGCCTGGGCGTGACGCCGATCATCTCTGTCTCCTATGCCATTTCCGAGATCACGGGAGGGAATTTCGGGGATATTACATTCTGGCTTTATGCGCTTTTTGTGGCCCTGCAGATCGTCATTCACATGATCATCTGGAGAAGGCGGCACCGGCTGCCGGCAGGCAGTCTGGCCAGGCAGATACTGCTGGATATTTTGCAGATCCCCCTTTCATTTGGATTTACCCGTTTTATGAATGTTTTTTCGGGCATGCTGCCCAGGCTGGATACAGATCTGGCGGGAACATTCTGGGGCAGCATGGGCGGACGTCTGCTGGTGCTGGGCATCGCCATCGTCCTCACCGGTACCGGCGCGGCCATGACCCTGGCCATGCGGCTGATCCCCAATCCCGGCGACGGCATCGTGCAGGCGGTTTCCGACCTGTCCGGCTGGAGCGTGGGACTTGCTAAAAATATTATGGACGTACTGAATATTTCCGTGGCTATTGTCATCGGCCTGATCGGCAGCGGCCGTCTGGTCAGCGTGGGGATCGGAACAGCCGTGGCGGTCGTGGGCGTCGGACGGATGGTCGCTCTCTTTAACCATTTTTTCCTGGAGAAGATGCAGGCGGCAGCCGGAATGGAAGAATGATCCATTTTCAGGCCAGGCAGCTGTACCTTCTTTCTATTTCGTGTGCAATATGAAGATTATCATTGACGACATTGTATACAGAACAGTAAAATAAAAGTGAGATCATTGCATA
The DNA here is from genome assembly GCA_900317095.1 of uncultured Eubacteriales bacterium. Taxonomy (GTDB): domain Bacteria; phylum Bacillota; class Clostridia; order Lachnospirales; family Lachnospiraceae; genus UBA2912. The sequence continues at coordinate 11,822 of ONFL01000130.1, forward strand.
AGAGATTCATGCATTATGAGAGAAAGGATGGGATCCGCCAGGATCCGGGGTTGAGAAATGAAAGGTACCTACACACTATTAAATGACGTAAGAAGAAAGGTATTTGAGGAGGTTGCCCGCCTTGCCTATGAAGAGATAAATCTCTCTGCTTTCGATGAGCTGCCCTATAAGCTGGTGCCGGGTGTGGTCGGCCGCTACCGGAGCGATGTGTTCCTGGAAAGAGCTGTCATCGGTGAGCGGGTCCGTCTGGCCATGGGGCTTCCGGTCCGCGAGGGAAATGAACACGCGCCCATCTCCAAGGGCATACTGGAGGCGGCCAGGCCGGAGAAATATTACGAGCCGCCGCTGATCAATGTCATAAAATTTGCCTGCAATGCCTGCCCGGATGACCTGATCCATGTTACGGATACCTGTCAGGGATGCCTGAGCCACCCCTGCGAGGAGGTCTGCCCTAAAAAAGCCATTTCCGTCTATGATCATAAGTCGCATATCGATCAGAGTCTGTGCATCAAGTGCGGGCGCTGCGTCCGCGAGTGCCCTTACGGCGCGATCACCAGGCTGGAGCGCCCCTGCTCTAAAGCCTGCGGTATGGATGCTATCGGCAGCGATGAGTACGGCCGGGCCGAGATAAACCAGGACCGCTGCGTCTCCTGCGGCATGTGCCTTGTAAACTGTCCCTTCGGAGCTATCGCAGACAAGAGCCAGATCTATCAGGTCATCCAGGCTATAAAGTCCAATACGCCGGTCGTTGCCATTGTGGCTCCCGCTATTGCCGGCCAGTTCGGAAAGAAATGTACGCCTGAGAAGCTGCGGCCCATGTTCCGGGAGATTGGTTTCGACGATGTATGGCAGGTCAGCATCGGCGCCGACCTGTGCACTATCCAGGAGGCCAGGGAATTCCTCAAGCATGTGCCGGAGCACCAGCCTTTTATGGCGACTTCCTGCTGTCCGGCCTGGGCCAGCATGGGGAAGAAGCTCTTTCCCAATGAAGCGCCCTATATCTCCATGGCTTTGACACCCATGGTCTTCACAGGCCGTATGGTTAAAAAGATGTACCGTGACCAGGGCAGAGACTGTAAGGTCTGCTTTGTCGGCCCCTGCGCGGCCAAGAAGCTGGAAGCCAGCCGGCATAGTATCCGCAGCGATGTGGACTTTGTGCTGACATTTGAAGAACTGATGGGCATGGTGAATGCAAAGAATATAGATTTTTCAAAGCTGCCGGATGAGGACTGGAACTCCCGGGCAAGCCGGGACGGTGAGGGCTTTGCCCAGAGCGGCGGCGTGGCCCAGGCGGTTGTGGATTGCGCAAAGCGGCTTTCACCGGGGGTAGAGGTCAAAGTCCAGAATGCCGAAGGCCTGCGGGACTGCCGGAAGATGCTGCAGATGGCAAAAGCCGGAAAGTATAACGGTTATCTTCTGGAGGGCATGGCCTGTCCCGGCGGCTGCATAGGCGGCGCCGGCACGATCCTTACCCAGGCCAAGGCCAAAAATTCCCTTTCCGGCGTTATGAAAAAGGCTCCCTTCGAGAATGTTCTGGACACCGAGTTCAAGAGCATGCGAAAGCTCCTGGAGGAAAAGCCGGAGGATTAAAGACAAATTCTGATAAGCACAGCAAAAGGCTGCCGGATCACTGAGGATCCGGCAGCCTTTTTCATTATGCATAAAAGTTTCTGATCTGCAGTTTTTATTCGCTGCGCAGGGCCTCTACCGGGTCGCGCCGGCTCGCCGCGCTGGAAGGGATCAGACCTGCTATCAGGGTCAGCAGGACAGAAACGCCGACCAGCATCAGTGCGTTCTGCGGATGCAGCTGCATGATGTTGGCTACATTTGTCCGAGTCAGGATCGCCCTGTTGGCAAAGGGAGTGACCGCGTAGACGATGGCAATGGCGATCAGGCCGGATATCAGTCCCTCTATGAATGTTTCGGCGTTGAAGATATTGGCCACATTTCCCTTGGAAGCGCCCATGGCACGGAGAATACCGATTTCCTTCCTGCGCTCCAGTACGGAAATATAGGTGATGATGCCGATCATGATGGAGCTGACCACCAGGGATACGCTGACAAAGGCGATCAGCACGAAGCTGACCATATTGATGATGTCTGTAACATTGCCGAGAACGGCGCCCATGACGTCGGAGTAGGAGATATGCAGGTTATCCTTGCCTTCTTTCTCCACCTTCTTGTTGTAGTCGGCTATAAAATTCATCACATCGGTCTTGGCATCCAGATCTATTGGGTAGATGTTGATAGAGGAGGGATCGTCGACCTGTGCCCATCCCAGCTTGGTCAGGTTGTTATCGTAGGTGAGCTGGGAGGCGTTCATGTAGTCTGTCAGCAGAGATGTCAGCTCATCCGCCGTCATGTTGAGCTGAAAGGCCCCGGCCAGACTCTGGGGGTCAAACTGGAAAGCCCCGGCCATGGCTGACTGCAGCTGCTGGGAGATACCGGAAATATTTGCGGTGATCATATTGGTGATCTGCTGGGAGATCACGCTGCCCATGGTCTGCATGAGCTGGCTCATGGCAGAGCTCATGCGCCGGGCCAGGATAGAGCTTATATAGTTTCCTATGGCAGATGTCAGCTTTTCCTGGATCTTGCTGTCATTTATCTGTTTTGCCAGGTCCGCGACAGATTCATTGATCAGTTTCTGGGTGGAATCCTGGTTCAGGTAATCCTGTGCCAGCTGGCCAAGGTCTATATCTGCGGTCTGGCCGGGAAGGGCTTCACTGATGATCTGACCTACAGCCTCCTGCAGGGCCTGCTGATCTATTTCTTTGCCGGCTGCCAGGTCGGCGGCGGTCTGGGTGATCAGCTCCTGCAGCTTCTGCGAGATAGCCTGGGTATCCGGCTGGTTCTGGCCGATGGCCTGGCGGATCTGCTGGTTGGCGTACTCCGAGAAGCCTGCCAGCAGGCGGGTCATCAGGTCCTGGGTCGTGCCGGTGATCATGTTCCGCTCGTCTTCGGAGATATGGATGCCGCTCTGCTGCAGATACTCGGGCAGACCGGCAAGTTCATCCGCCAGGCCGTCTGTCATCAGGGAGAGGATGGTATCCGTGTCTATGGAGGAGAGCGCGGAGGAGAGGGCATCAGGGTCACCCATGTCCAGGCCGGATGTGTCGAATCCGCTGCCCAGGTTCTCCAGGGAATCTGTGTCCATGGAAAAGGCTTCTTTGATGGCATCTTCGTCGACGGAGAATATCTTGCTCAGATCGAATTCCTGTCCGGACTCCTTCTGCAGCTCATCAAATGTCTTCCCCGTAAAGACATCAACCTTAGGATTTTTCAGCTGCTGGGCCACGATCTGCGAATCTTCTGCCAGGCGGATCAGTTCTTCGCTCAGGGCCTGGGTGTAGCCTATGCCCTCGGAGAGGGCGGTGCTGCGGGAGCGGCCGTTTGGTTTTATGATGCCGGTTATCTTCAGACGGATACCCTTTTGCAGCTGCTGATCCAGAAAATCCGTGTCGGCAGAGCGGTCGTTCCAGGTCTTTGTGCTCTCGTTGTAGCTGTAAAGGAAAGACGCCGGGACTACATCGTATGTCAGCTGCATGGCCTGTTTGTAGGACATGGTGACATCAGGATCTTCCAGCTTTATTTCCTTTGACTCACCCAGTGCCTTGTAGCCACTTTCATATTCGTCCTTGTTAAGGACGCCGATGTGGTAGAGGGTGTAGTCGCTGAGGGAGCCGGAGGAACTGAGGATCAGGACAGCTTCGTCCATTTTTTCAGGCCAGCGGCCGGCGCAGATCTCATACTGCTCCTTTAAGAGTTCCTGATTATCCAGCATTTCCTGGAAGACAGTCCCGCTGCCGGTCATAAAGCCCATGGCCGAGCCCATGGTGCTCATGGTATCCATCTCCTGGCTGGAGACGGACCCGTTCAGCAGCATATGCTTTTTACGTTTTTTTGCGGTTTCACTGTCGGGACTGATGACATCGGGGACATTTTCCGTATATATTATGGGGGTGATGCCGTAATCGTAGTCTATGCCGTTTGTCTTTCCGTCCAGCCGGTCTATGTTCTTTTCCAGGTATTTTTTGAAGGCACCCAGATCATTCTGGTGGATGGTGTCCAGCATGGAGGAGAGCATCTTGCGCTCGGGAATGATATCGGAGGGATTCACGGTCGTCTCTGCTTCTGTATCATCATCCGCCTTTTTTGTGCCGGTAACTGCCGGCGCTGCTGCCTGTTCCTGCTGCATATCTTCCTGCCCCTCATCAAAAAGCGCCTGCAGGTCGGCGCTGTTTTTTGTCAGGGAGACCGGGTAGGCGGAGAGGGTATCGGCTTCTGCCTGGTCTATGTAATCATTAACGCCGTTGGAGACAGCCATGATGGCGGCTATACCTGTGATGCCGATGGATCCGGCGAAGGCGGTAAGGAATGTCCGGCCCTTTTTGCTCATCAGATTGGAGAAGGACAGAGAGAGGGCTGTGAGAAAGGACATGGAAGCCCTTTTCTTTCTCCCGGCCGTGCCGCCCCGTCCGAAACGGCCTTTTCCGCCGGCCTTCTGGCCGGAGCCCGGAACAGGGACAGGGGCCGCCTCCTGCGCCATCCTCTCTTCCTGGGTGACCGGCATGTTGTCGTCCTCTATCTTCCCGTCCCGCAGACGGATGATGCGGGTGGCATAGCTGTCTGCCAGCTCCGGGTTGTGGGTAACCATGATGACCAGCCGGTCCATGGCCACTTCCTTGAGCAGGTTCATGACCTGCAGTCCGGTCTCGGTGTCCAGGGCGCCGGTGGGCTCATCGGCCAGAACGATATCGGGATCGTTGACCAGGGCGCGGGCGATAGCCACGCGCTGCATCTGGCCGCCGGAGAGCTGTGAAGGATGCTTGTGGATCTGATCGCCCAGACCAACCTTTTCCAGAGCCTTTATAGAACGTGTCTTCCTTTCCTCACCTGAGATCCCGGCTATGGTCAGGGCCAGTTCCACATTGGAAAGTATGTTCTGGTGGGGAATCAGATTATAGCTCTGGAAAATAAAACCTATTCGGTGGTTTCTGTATGTCTCCCAGTCCCGGCTTTTATACTTCTCAGTGGAGATTCCGTTGATAACCAGCTCCCCGGAGTCAGCATGGTCCAGGCCGCCCAGGACATTGAGCAGGGTAGTCTTGCCGGAACCGGAGGGTCCAAGGATAGCCGCGAATTCATTGTCCCGGAAAGTCAGGGAGATATCGTCCAGCGCTTTCTGTTCTATGCCGCCGGTGCGATAGGTTTTTTTCAGGTGTCTGGCCTCTATCATGTCATCCGCTCCTTTAAGAAATCATTTCAATAAGCCTTCCTGTATCCATAAGGGCGTCAATCTGTTCCGGTACGGTGATCACCGCGTTTTCCAGTAATTTTTCAATGAATTCCTTCTTGAAACGTTCGTCATCGGAGACATCCGCATTTTCCGGCGCTGTTCCCTTCCCGCTTTCTTTGGCATATTCATTCATGACCGCTGTTGCTGCATAGCCCTCCAGGGACTGGACCAGGGTATTTTCCATGCGCCAGGCCAGAGCTGTCTTCTGGAAACGGCGGCAGACCTGTTTCAGACGCAGATAATCGGCGGCGTCGTGGTCTCCGTCCCAGAAATCGACAAAGCAGAAATCAAAGGCGCCGTCCTGGGCTTCCTTCATATAGGAAAGGGGGTCTTCCTGTATTAGTTCTATCTTATCAGCGTTTGCGAACTGGGGCAGGATATGCTGCCGGAATAGGTCAAGCGCATCCCCGCTCTTTTCCACGATGGTGATGCTGCTGACATTTTCCCTGCGGGAGGCAAGATAGGCAAAATAGCCGAGGTCCAGGCCCAGGATCAGGACACGTCCCTGTGCCTTTTCAAGCGGCGCCCGGCAGGTAGAGATCTTAAAGGGGGTTACAGCCATCTGTACCCGGCCGCCCACCTTCATGCAGGGGAAACTGTAGCGGTGGTCGCACACGCCGATCCGGGGGATGTAAATGCTCTGATAGTCCTGTGCTTCATCGTACTGGAATACGTCGTACTTGAGATAACGGGTATTCGTCAGTGTATAATCTCCCTGGCTGACCTGGGGAACCTTTATATCTGTCAGGAAAGGATCACTCTCCAGCTCGCCCTCGTGGAAGACCCGGCTTTCTGTGATCATGGTGTCCATGATCACCGGGGGGATCTGCTGCTGGAGCTGCTGCTGGGCAATAACGCCTATGAGGACAGAACCGATCAGAGACTGGTCGAAGCTGTAGTGAAATCCGCCGCCTTCCATCCGCCGCTGAAATGTGTAGGCAGCCCGCTCCAGCCCATTGCGGTCATCGTAGGCAAGTCCTGCCGTGATGGGATAGAGGATGCCGGCCATGATGGAAATGTTCTGGGTGCGGTCCTGGGCCATTTTCAGGATCCGGTCCTCTACTTTGTGTGAAATCTGAATCTTCATAATTAATATATTCTCCTGTTATCAGCCATTTTTCTTTTTTGCTCATTATAACATATACACAGCCCAAAAATAAACTGCCCCTCTTTGCCGCCGCGCGGGCAGCAAGGAGGGGCAGTTTATAAGAAGGTTGGATAAAACGAAGAGAACAAAATAAGGTTTAATGAGGTCAAAGGGGAAAAAACAAAAAGCTCTTATGCTTAGCATAAGAGCTTCGTTCTCTTCATTCATTATCTGTAAGGATCCGTAAAGAAGATCCACGGAAATGTCAGTCCGTGAACGCTGCCATTCCGAAGGCGCAGGGACCGCCGTGGGTGGTGATGACGCCGCCGCTGTGCAGCAGGTGGATGTCCTTAAAGCCAAGGCCCTGAAGGGTCTGCCTGGTCTTATCCAGCAGGTTCTGTGTGAAGCGGGGAGTGTAGACGATCCATACCTCATCCCGGCTGAGCTTTTCATTCTCAGTATATTCGGAGATGGAGCGGGCTATGACTTTCTCCAGATTGCCGCGGTACTTGCGTGTGGCGTTAAGATGGCCGTCCACGACCTCTATCATGGGCCGGATCTTAAGAAGGGTGCCGGCAATGGCAGCAGCGTTGCTGACGCGGCCTCCTGCCCGCAGGAAAGAAAGGTTGGAGGGCAGGAAGAACATCCGCATCTTTGCGGAAATCTTCTCCGCCTCCCGGGCAGCCCTGTCCACATCCCACTCCGGATGGGCCTGGATCAGCTTCGCAACCCGCAGCGTAATAGCGGTCTGGGCAACGGTTACGTGCTTTGTATCGACGAAACGGACATAGTCTCTTTTCTCCGCCGCGATCTGCGCGCTCTGCATGGAACAGGTAGTAACGGCCGAATAGGCCAGATGAAGGATGGAGGCCTGCGGATATTTTTCATGGATCTCGTCGAAAACCTTTATAAAGTCCTGCGGAGTGCTTCCGGATGTCTTGGGAACCTGTCCGGTCTTATCAAAAAATGCCGGGATCTCTTCGGCAGGGAAAAATCCGTCGTCCTTTGTCTGGGTGCCGAATGTTACATGCATGGGGACGATATAGATATTATACTTGTCTGCGAGATCCTGTGTCATATCGGAACCGGATTCTACAGTAATGATGATCTTATGCATAATTCCTCCGCTGGAAATAGGTCTGTTGTCTTCGCTTGCGCGCATGTCCGGCATGAAGCAGATGCGGGCACCCCGGACAGCGTCGTATTTATCATAACATATATCTAAAAAAGTACAACTATCTATTTCTGATCCGGTATTTTATTGCTGCACATTTCCATTTCCGGGATCTGCCTCTGTCATGGTGACATTTCCGGTTACAGGACTGCGGTTCTCATAATCAAAAGAGAGCAGCGTCTTCTTTTCCGGCAGCATGGCGGGTGCTTTTCCCGGATAATAAGGCAGGATCTGCTGCAGAGGAAAATCTGCCTCCTCCAGATGAACATTTTTCGGATGCCGGCGGTAAGTCTGGGCCTCCGCGAAGGAAGGGCGGCTTTTCATGTTCTCGCGCAGATAAAGATCGCAGGTCAGCAGCTGGGCAAAAAAGCGGCAGACCACTTCTGCCTCCGGCCGGACCGTTTCGATGATAAATTCCAGCAGGATATCATAACGGCGGATCCGGGAGGGAGTCTGCACAAAATAATGATTCCCTTCATAGAACAGAGCCAGCTGCCTGTACATGGAGAAGGGGTCGGGAAAATAGTTCTCCAGCGCCGCCATGGTCAGGGAGAACTGTCCGCTGTTGTAATAGATCTCCAGGACCTCTTCTATATTTTTCAGAAGCAGGATATCGTCATAGGAGAGCCAGCGGGTGGACAAAACCTCATAGGGGGCGTCAGCAAGAGCGGTGATTCCGAACTGATCTGCCCGCTCCCGCAGCTCTGTGCCCGGCAGGAGCTTGAGAAAGCCCAGCTGCAGCTCATGGGGATGGAGGCGGTATACCTGGTTGAAGGAATGCGCAAAGCTTTCCAGGTCTTCATAGGGCAGGCCCGCGATCAGGTCCAGATGGACATGGATGTTTCTGTTTTTCAGAAGGCGGCGGCAGCATTTTTCCAGCCAGGAAAAGTCCGTCCGCCGGTGCAGGGCCGCAAGCGTCCTGCTGTTTGTGCTCTGGACGCCGATCTCTGCCTGGACCAGACCGGGGCGGAGGCTTTCCAGAAGGACAAGTTCCTTCTCGGTCAGCAGGTCGGATTCCAGTTCAAAGTGGAAATTTGTGATGTCATTGTCGTGTTCTTTCAGGAAGTTCCAGATGCCCAGCGCATGCTCTTCATTAAAATTAAAGGTGCGGTCCAGAAACTTGACCTGGGGGAGCTTTCTGTCCAGGAAAAAGAGCAGGTCCTCCTGCACCAGGGGAAGACTGCGCAGGCGGATATGGTCCTCCCGGGAGGACAGGCAGTAGGAGCAGTGAAAGGGGCAGCCCCGGCTGCTCTCGTAGTAGATGATCCGGCTGCGGAAGGGGGTCAGGTCATCGTAGAAGAAGGGAAGCCGGTCCAGATCGGGGAAATCGGCGTCTGCCGTGACAAGAAATCCCCCATCCTCTTTGCGGGTCACTATGCCGGGAACATGGGCCAGGTCCGGCCGGTGGCCCTGGCTGCGGGCGCTTTCCATCTCCAGCACAAATTCATGGAAGGGGATCTCGCCCTCGCCGGTAAAAATACCATCTACGGAGGGTTCTTCTGCCAGAATGTCTTCTGCCTGGAAGGAGGCCTCGGGGCCGCCCAGCCAGAGCGTAAGAGAGGGCAGCACCTTCTTTATCTCGCGGACGAGCCAGAATATCAGCTTCCGGTTCCAGATATAGCAGGAAAAGGCCAGCACATCCGGCCGGCGCCGGTAAATATCTGCCAGGATCCTGTCCGGGTATTCATTTATCGTGTACTCGGCGATGGCAATCTGCTCCCGGCAGCTGGCAGGAGCGCAGCCCTTCAGCAGATATACGGCGGGATTGGAGTGGATAAATTTTGCGTTGACAGCGGCAAGGAGATAGCGCATGGGTCAGGCCTTCAGGGAGCGGGTAAATTTTTCGAGCCTGCGGACGGCTTCCTTGAGATCGTCCAGGGAGGCCGCATAGGAGAAACGGAAATGCCCCTCGCCATAAGAGCCGAAGGAACTGCCCCAGGCTGCGGCTACGCCGGCCTCGTCCATCAGCCGGCCGCAGAATTCTTTGCTGGACAGGCCGAAGCTTTCTATATTTGGAAAGGCATAGAAGGCGCCGCGGGGCAGGCGGCAGCTGATGCCGTCTATGTTGTTGAGGGCCTCGACCAGCCAGTCGCGCCGCTGCCGGAAGGCCTCCTTCATCTCCTCAACAGAATCCTGGGGACCGGTCAGGGCTTCCATGGCCGCCATCTGGGTGAAAGAAGTCGTGCAGGAGTTGGAATTGACCATAAGCCGGGACATATATCTGGCCAGGTCCGGATGCATGACGCCGTAACCGATCCGCCAGCCTGTCATGGCGTAGGTCTTGGAAAAACCGTCCAGGATGATGGTGCGGTCCTGAAAGCCGGGAACTGTTGCTATGGAGGTGACACTGCCGTCATAGACCAGACGGTCGTATATTTCATCGGAGAGGATGAAGATGTCAGGCCGGTCTTTGAGGATCTCGGCCATCTGCAGGATATCCTCCTTCTGGAAGGCGCCGCCGGTGGGATTGGAGGGATTTGTGAAAATGACCAGCTTCGTCTTTGGTGTGATGCTGGCCCGGAATTTCTCCAGATCCAGCCGGAAATCATTCACATCCAGCAGGGGCATGGGGACCGGGATGCCGCCTGCGAAGCGGATGCAGGATTCATAGATAGGGAAGCCGGGGTTGGGGTAGATGACCTCGTCGCCGGGGTTCACCAGCATCAGCATGGTATAGAACATGACCGGCTTGCCGCCCGGCGTGATGACAATCCCCTCGGGATCAGCCTTTACACCCTTCTGGCGGTAAACATATTCCGCTATGGCTTCGCGGACCTGTGGATAACCGGGCGTAGGAGAATAACCGGTGTAGCCTTCCAGCATGGCCTGATAGGCTCTGTCTATAATGTGACGGGGCGTCTTAAAGTCCGGCTGCCCGATCTCACAGTGGATAATGCTCTTACCCTGCGCCTGGAGGGCATTTGCCCGGGCAAGAATGGCAAAGGCGGATTCCGTACCCAGCTTCTTTATTCTTTCTGCGGCGGCTTCTTCGTACATTTTTCATACTCCTTCAGCTTAAGATACTTTTCCGTCATTATATCATCTTTTCCCTCTGTATGGGCGGGCAGCCTGTGCTATAATTGACTTATTTACAAAAGGAGATCCCGGCCCTTGCTGCCGCGGGGCCGTTCTGAGACAAGAGGAGGGAATATTTTGAAGAATGTAACACTGGGAAGTACAGGAATTACCGTCCCGCAGAATGCCTTCGGCTGCCTGCCCATCCAGAGGGACGACACGGATACGGCGGTCTGTCTGCTCCGAAAAGCCTATGACGGCGGCATGCGCTTTTTCGATACCGCAAGGGCTTACAGCGACAGTGAGGAAAAGGTGGGCATCGCCTTTGCGGGCATGCGGGAGAAGGTATTTATCGCCACAAAGACACAGGCAAAGGACGCCGATGGCTTCTGGAAAGATCTTGAGACAAGCCTGCAGAGGCTCAGGACGGACTACATAGATCTATATCAGCTGCACTGTGTGCCCAGGTGCTTTAAGCCGGGTGACGGCAGCGGCCTCTATGAAGCCCTGCTGGAGGCGAAAGCGAGGGGTATGATCCGCCACATCGGCATCACCGCCCACAAACTGGGCGTGGCGGAGGAGATCGTGGAGAGCGGCCTGTATGAGACCCTGCAGTATCCCTTCAGCTATCTGGCCTCCGACCGGGAGAAAGCCCTGGTAAGGCGCTGCGGCGAGAAGAATATGGGCTTCATCTGCATGAAGGGCCTGGCCGGCGGCCTCATAAACAACGCGAAGGCAGCCATGGCATTTATGACCACTTTTCCCAATGCCCTGCCTATATGGGGGATCCAGAAAGTATCCGAGCTGGATCAGTGGCTCTCCTTTATGGAAGAGACCCCGCAGATGGAGGGGGAGATCGAGGCTTTCATAGAGCGGGAGAGAGGAGAGCTGGCCGGTGATTTCTGCCGTGGATGCGGCTACTGCATGCCCTGTCCCCAGGGGATCCAGATCAATCAGTGCGCCCGTATGTCCCTGATGCTGCGCCGGGCCCCTTCCGCAGAATGGCTGGGCGATTACTGGCAGGGGGAGATGAAGAAGATAGAAGACTGTGTAGAGTGCCGGCAGTGTGTTTCCAGATGCCCCTATGAACTGGATACACCCGCCCTTCTCAGAAAAAATTATGAAGATTACAAGAAGGTGCTGGCCGGAGAAGTCACGGTCTGAGAGGAAGGGCAGGGCAGCCTTCTTGTATACTTTATTCAAAAAAATAAAAAATCGTATTGACAAATACCAAGTGACGCGTTATAGTTTATGCATCAGAACAAAGATGTTAAAATAAATGTTGAAAAGAGCAAAGAAGCTTGGACGAATCGTCCGTCAGCGGCTTTGCTCTTTTTTGTTTATCAGGCTTTATTACTACATGGACGAAGAAAGGCAGCAGGAAAATGTGCACTGTACTGGGAATTGAGAAATGTTCGTTCCCCATGGAACAGGTGGTGGAATCTTTAGCCAGGACCCGTTCCCGGGGACCGGACGACGAACGTATCTATCAGGCTGGTGAGGGCCTCCTTGGATTTCAGAGACTGACGATCATGGGACTTTCGGAAAAAGGCATGCAGCCTTTTAAACTTGGGAACAGCATGGTGGTCTGCAACGGTGAGATTTACGGGTTCCGGCCTGTAAAAACCGAGCTGATCGCACGAGGATACCGCTTCGAGAGCAATTCCGACTGTGAGGTCCTGCTTCCCCTCTATAAGGAATACGGGACAGACATGTTCCGCATGCTGGACGCAGAATTTGCCATGGTGCTCTACGACGGCGACAAGGATCAGTTTGTTGCCGCCCGTGATCCCATCGGCATCCGTCCTCTTTACTATTTCATACAGAAGGACGGCAGCTATATTTTCGGAAGCGAGCCCAAGAACCTGATTTCCCTGGCGGACGGCCAGATCCTTCCCTTCCCTCCCGGCTGCTACTACGCAGACGGCAAGATCACCCGCTACTGCGATATATCAGCCGCGGGCCCGTCCACTGGCTCCGATCCGGAAGCTGCCGCCCAGAATATAAAGAAGCTCCTGGTAAGGGCGGTCGCCAAGAGGATGGACTCCGATACACCGGTAGGATTCCTCCTGTCCGGCGGACTCGATTCCAGCCTGGTCTGCTCCATAGCGGCCAGACTTACCGACAAGCCGATCCGCACATATGCCATCGGCATGGATGTGAATCCCATCGACCTCAAGTATGCCAGAGAGACAGCCGAATATCTCGGCGCTGACCATACAGAGGTGATTATGACGAAAGATGAGGTCCTCTCCTCCCTCAGGGATATCATAAAACTGCTGGGGACCTTTGATATTACAACGATCCGGGCAAGCATCGGAATGTACCTGTGCTGCAAGTACATTCACGAGCACTCCGATATCCGGGTCATCCTTACCGGAGAGGTATCCGATGAGCTGTTCGGATACAAGTACACGGATTTTGCTCCTTCTCCGGAGGAGTTTCAGAAAGAAGCGGCCAAACGTGTCCGTGAGCTCAACTGTTATGATGTGCTCCGCGCAGACCGCTGCATATCCGTGAACTCGCTGGAAGCGAGAGTTCCCTTCGGGGATCTGGACTTTGTCCATTATGTAATGTCTCTTGACCCCTCAATCAAGATGAACATTTATCATAAGGGAAAATACCTTCTTCGCCATGCGTTTGAACAGGGCGGCTGGCTTCCCGAATCTATTCTGATGAGAGAGAAGGCCGCCTTCTCAGACGCCGTTGGACATTCCATGGTTGACGATCTGAAGGCATATGCCGAAACAATGTACACTGATGAGGAATTTGAAAAGCGCAGGCAAATGTATGACTGGTGCAGGCCTTTCACAAAGGAAAGCCTTCTGTACCGCGAGATTTTTGAAGAGTTTTACCCGGGACAGGCAAAGATGATCCCCGCGTTCTGGATGCCGAATCCGACCTGGCCGGGCTGCAAAGTTGATGATCCATCTGCCAGGGTTCTTGCAAACTATGGAACCAGCGGCATTTAATTAAAGGAGGAAAATTATGGCACGCATGACAAAAGATGATATCAGAAAGATCGTAGAAGAGGAAGATGTGGAATTTATCCGCATGCAGTTCACAGATATTTTCGGACAGCTGAAAAATGTCGCTATTACAAGATCCCAGCTGGAGAAAGCCATGAAGAACGAGATCATGATCGATGGCAGCTCCATTGAGGGTTTTGCGAGAATTTATGAGTCCGACCAGTATCTGAGACCGGATCTGGATTCCTTTACCATATTCCCCTGGAGACCCCAGCACGGCAAGGTTGCCCGTTTCATCTGCGATGTCTACAATCCGGACGGCACTCCCTTTGCCGGTGATCCCCGTGGTGTACTGAAGAAGGAACTTGCAGAAGCGGCAGAAAAAGGATATACATTTAATGTAGGACCGGAACTTGAGTTCTTCCTGTTCATGACCGATGATGAAGGCAACCCGACCACAAAGACCGGCGACGAGGCAGGCTACTTTGACCTGGCTCCCTTAGATCACGGCAGCGATACCCGTCGTGAGATCGTCCTCCTGCTCGAGAAGATGGGATTTGAGATCGAGGCCAGCCACCACGAGGTAGCAAGAGGCCAGCATGAGATCGACTTCAAGTACAACGAAGCTCTTCATACTGCCGACAATATCATGACCTTTAAGCTGACTGTTAAGACAACCGCTCAGAGAGACGGTCTGCATGCGACATTCATGCCCAAGCCGCTGGAGGGCGTCAACGGATCCGGCATGCATACCAATATGTCCCTGTTCAAGGACGGCAAGAATGTATTCTTTGATCCGGACGGCGAGCGCCAGCTTTCCCAGGATGCTTACTACTTTATCGGCGGCATCTTAAAGCATATGAAGGCTCTTACAGCTATCACCAACCCGGTTGTAAACTCCTATAAGAGACTGGTTCCCGGCTTCGAGGCTCCCTGCTACATGGCATGGTCTGCTTCCAACCGTTCCGCTCTCATCCGTATCCCTGCGGCAAGAGGTGCTTCCACCCGTGTAGAGCTGCGCTGCCCTGATCCGGCATGCAATCCTTATCTGGAACTGGCTGTATGCCTGGCAGCAGG
>ONFL01000129.1 GCA_900317095.1 uncultured Eubacteriales bacterium
GCTACCGGAAACGGGCGCTGCAATCTCAGCAATACCCATCTCAGAATGAATGAAATAAATAACAGGCAGAGTATACGGGAGAATTATCACTGCGGCCGGCCCGGCTTTGTGCAGGAGGTTCTCCCGCTGTTTGATATGAAAGACACGCTTGATTTTTTTCGTTCCATCGGTATATATACCAGCTGCGAGGGCGAATATGTCTATCCTCTTTCCCGGCAGGCTGCGGCGGTGCGCAGGGCACTGGAAGAAGCCCTTGCCGCTCTTCCCAATGTTGAGATCCGCACCGGCATAAAGGTCAGCAGCGCCGGGCAAAAAGGACATATATTTCAGGTAACAGACGGAGCGCAGACCTTCAGGGCAAAGCGGCTGATCCTGTCGGCAGGCGGCTGCGCCCAGCCGGCACTGGGATCGGACGGAAGCGGTTACCAGCTCTGCCGCGATCTTGGCCTGCGGGTAATAGCGCCTGTCCCTGCCCTGTGCGGTCTGACCTGCCGGGAAAAGTTTTTTAAGGACATAGCGGGTGTGCGGGTCCAGGGCAGAGTTGACCTCTATGCCGGAAGCAAAGCTCTGGCATCCGATCAGGGAGAACTCATGCTGACAAAATACGGCATATCGGGAATCCCTGTTTTTCAGGTCAGCCGCTTTGCTGCGGCACCTCCGAAAAACGGCCGGCCGCTCACAGCAACGCTGCGCTTTCTGCCGCAGTATACGCCCCGGGAGATTGCTGCCATGCTGCGGTCCATGGCTGAAAACTGCAGCTGGACCAGCGCGGCCGGCCTGCTTGGCGGTCTGCTTCCTGAGAAACTAGGCATCTGCATCCTGCGCGGCTGCGGGATAGATCCCGCCTCCTCTGCCAGCAGGATCCGGGAGAGCGGCTTTGAAAAGCTTTCCCGGAAAATCAGTGCCTTTATTGTAACCGTTGACGGTACGACCGGTTTCGAGCATGCCCAGGTTACTGCGGGAGGGGCAGATACCGCCCAGATAGATCCCCGGACCCTGGAGGCAGTCTCTGTCCCGGGTCTCTATATTACAGGAGAATTATTAGACGTTGACGGCATCTGCGGAGGCTATAATCTGCAGTGGGCCTGGTCAACAGGATACCTGGCCGGACGAGCGGCCTGCGGAGGAAACAGATGATCCGAATAAACCAGATAAAACTTCCCCTGGATTATAGGCAGGAGGATATCTATCAGGCGGTAAGCCGTAAACTGCATGTTCCGCGGCAGTCCCTTTCCGGCCTGCAGATCCTCAGGCGGTCCATAGATGCCAGAAAGGGAAGGGGCGCCCGCCAGGACGCCGGTCCCGTCTATCAGCTGAGCGCAGCCGTCGATGTTAAAAACGAGGATCGTCTGCTGAAGAGATGCAGGGATGCCGATGTGAGTGCCTATAAACCGGCAAGGTATGTCTTCCCCTACAAGGCGGACGGATCCTGTAAGATCCGCCCGGTGGTGATCGGACTGGGGCCCGCGGGCCTGTTCTGTGCCCTGACTCTTGCCCAGGCCGGCTACCGGCCCATTGTCTTTGAACGCGGAAGCAGCGTGCAGGAGAGGATCCGCAAGGTAAATGCTTTCTGGGAGAAGGACCAGCTGGACGAGGCCTGCAATGTCCAGTTCGGCGAGGGCGGCGCAGGAACATTTTCCGACGGAAAACTCAACACCCTGGTCAAAGATCCGCAGGGACTGCATCGCAGGGTTCTGGAAATTTTCGCCGCTGCCGGCGCTCCGGAGGATATTCTCTACGAACATAAACCTCATATCGGAAGTGACCTGCTGCCGGTAGTTGTAGCAAATATCCGCAATGAGATCATCCGTCTGGGAGGCGAGGTCCATTTCGACAGCACAGTTACAGATTTCCTGCTGGATGAAAGTGGAGATCTGAAAGGGATAAAAATTAACGATAATGATATTACGTCAACCGGCCTGGCAGTCCTCTGTCCGGGTCACAGTGCCAGGGACACATTTCTCCGTCTGCGGCAGCTGGGCATGCATATGGAGCCCAAAGCATTTGCCATAGGCGTCCGCATAGAACACCCGCAGGACATGATCAGTCTCGCCCAGTACAAGAGCGGTGCGGATAAACTCCCCCCTGCAGATTATAAACTGACCTGGCGGGCCGCAGACGGCAGAAGTGTTTACAGTTTCTGTATGTGCCCAGGCGGTTTTGTCGTGAATGCCTCTTCAGAGCCGGGACGGACTGCCGTCAACGGCATGAGCCTGCGGGCCAGAGATTCAGGCACCGCCAACAGTGCCCTGATCGTCAGTGTGACGCCGGATGATTTTGATGGAGACGATCCGCTCTCCGGCATGTATTTTCAGCGCCAATGGGAAGAAAAAGCCTATGCCGCCGGAGGAGGCAAAGTACCGATCCAGCTGTTCAGGGATTTTGAAGAAGGACAGGTCAGCCGGGAATTTGGAGAGGTGGTTCCCAGACACAAAGGCGCCGTAAGCTTTGCGGATCTTCACAGCTGTCTGCCGGATTATGTCTGCCGGGATCTGATAGAAGCCATTCATGCCTTTGACCGCAGGATCCACGGCTACAGCCGTCCCGACGCGATCCTTTCCGGGGTCGAGACCCGCTCTTCCTCACCGGTGCGGATGCCGAGAAACGAGCTGCTGCAAAGCAGTATCGGCGGAATAATCCCCTGCGGGGAAGGCGCCGGCTATGCCGGCGGGATCACAAGCGCGGCCATGGACGGAATCCGGGCGGCCCAGGCAGCAGCCCGTTTCATAGAGGAGAAAACATGCTGATCATGAATAAACATTATAGAGAAAGACTGAAAGATAAAAAAAGAATCGTAGTCAAAGTAGGCTCTTCTTCTCTGGTCCATAAGCAGACCGGGGAGCTGGATCTCATGAAAATGGAACATCTTGTCCGGGTACTGAGCGACCTGAGGGCCCAGGGAAGAGATGTGATCCTGGTATCCTCCGGCGCTATCGTTACCGGCCGCAAGGCTCTGGGCTTTGAGCAGAAACCGCAGAATGTAGCCCAGAAACAGGCCTGCGCTTCCGTGGGACAGGCCATGCTGATCATGATGTATCAGAAACTCTTCAGTGAATACAGTCAGAAGGTTTCACAGATCCTCATGACAAAGCATACCATCATCCGCAATACCAGCCTGTCCAATACCCGCAATACCATGAAGGAGCTGTTCAAGCTGGGCGTCATTCCCATTGTCAATGAAAATGATACCGTTTCTACCAGTGAGATCGAGATCGGCGACAATGATACCCTTTCCGCCGTGGTTGCAGCCATCGCGCAGGCAGACCTGCTGATCCTGCTCTCGGATATTGACGGCCTGTACAGTGCTGATCCAGCCAAAGACAAAAATGCTGTTTTTATAGACTGCATTACGGAAATAGATGATGAAGTCTACCGGATCGCCGGCGGAGCGGGAAGTCAGTACGGAACCGGCGGTATGAAGACGAAGATCGACGCGGCGAGGATCGCCAATGATGCCGGCTGCGACATGGTCATCGCCAACGGCAGAGATTTCCATATTATCGGGGACATCCTTGCAGGAAAGAATGTAGGATCCCTGTTCCTTGCACACAAGAGCAGCAGCTTCAACATCCTGGATTATGTAGAACCGGAGACCACCATCAGCGGCAAAAAGGAGGATGCGGATGATTACAAAAGAGGAGATAGCGCGAATTAACGAGCTTTACCATAAAATGAAGGAGCAGGGGCTGACTGCTCAGGAAAAGCAGGAGCAGATGCAGCTGCGTGAGAAATATATTAAGGCTGTACGGGCTAATCTGCGCGGGCAGCTTGACGCCATCGATATCCAGAATCCTGACGGCAGTATTGAGCGCCTGAAGGACCGGAAGAAGAAAAAACCGGCCCAGGGCTGAGAAGGAGCAGCTATGAAGACAGAGAAGAAGGCCTTCCGCAAAAAGGCTCTGCAGATCCGCGATGCCATTGACCCGCAGAAGAAGGCAGAGCAGTCTGCACTTGTCCGCCGCCGTCTGACCGGGATGAAGGCTTATGTGCAGGCCGATACGATCCTGGTCTTTGTCTCCCTGCCCGGGGAGATTGACACCATTCCCCTCATAGACATGGCTCTGGAAGAAGGAAAGACGGTCGCGGTCCCGCTGGTAACCGGCAGAAGGAAAATGGTTTTTATCCGTATTGACAGCCGCAAAGAACTGCGGGAGGGAACGTTTTCCGTTCTGGAGCCGGTCATGGACCGGGAAAAGATCACAGAACAGGGACTGGTGCTCATGCCAGGTCTTGCCTTTGACAAAAACTGCTTCCGTATGGGCTACGGAGGCGGATTCTACGACTGCTGGCTGGCAGCTCATCCGGAGGGTATCCGGACCATAGCCCTGGCCTTTGACGAACAGATATTTGACAGAGTTCCCGCAGAGCCTTCGGACATGCGTCCGGATATGGTTCTGACGGCAACCCGGCTTTTTAAGAAGGAGGAACCTTAATGACAATGGAAGAGATGGGGATTCGCGCCAAGAAAGCATCCCATAAGCTTGCCTCTTTTTCATCCGCTGTAAAAGACCGCTGCCTGCTGGCAGCCGCTGACCAGCTGATAACTTCTACACAGGAGATCCTGGAAGCGAACGCGCTGGACCTGAAAAGCGCCCAGGAAAAACAGATGCCTGCCTCTCTTGTGGATCGTCTGCGCCTTACCGGGCAGCGCATAGAACAGATGGCGCTGGGCATGCGCCAGGTCGCCGCCCTGCACGACCCT
Organism: uncultured Eubacteriales bacterium; assembly: GCA_900317095.1. Taxonomy (GTDB): domain Bacteria; phylum Bacillota; class Clostridia; order Lachnospirales; family Lachnospiraceae; genus UBA2912. Next base: position 4,703 of record ONFL01000129.1, read on the forward strand.
GTCGGCGAGACCGTATACTCAACAGTCCGGCCCAACGGCCTGCAGATCCGCCAGGTAAGGGTTCCTCTGGGTGTTATCGGTATTATATATGAGTCCCGGCCCAATGTAACAGCCGACGCCTTTGCTCTCTGCTTTAAGTCCGGCAATGCCGTGATTCTGCGAGGAGGCTCTGACGCCATCCACTCAAACCTGGCCATAGCAAAGGCTCTGAACCGGGCGGTTGCGGAAGTCTGCGGCGATATTGCCGCCCTGCAGATCCTCGAAGATACCAGCCGGGAACTTGCCGGCCAGATGATGCGCATGAACCGCTATCTGGATGTGCTCATTCCCCGGGGCGGTGCCGGACTGATCCGCTCTGTTGTGGAAAACAGCACCGTTCCCGTCATAGAGACCGGTACCGGCAACTGCCATGTCTTTGTTGACGCCAGCGCCGATATAGATATGGCTGTCAACATCATCATCAACGCCAAGACCCAGAGAACCGGTGTCTGCAACGCCTGTGAATCTCTGCTGATCCACAGAAGCATAGCGGACAGAGCGCTGCCGGCCATAGCAAGAGCACTTGGTGAAAAAGGCTGCCAGCTGCGGGGAGACCAGGATTCCAGAAACATAGACGCTTCTATCGTTCCCGCGACAGAAGACGACTGGGGCAGAGAGTATCTTGACCTCATAGCTTCCGTAAAGATCGTGGACAGCCTGGACCAGGCCATTGACCATATAAATACCTACAGTACCGGTCATTCTGAGACCATCGTCACAAACGACTATAACAGCGCCCGCCGCTTCCTGGATGAGATAGATTCCGCCGCGGTCTATGTAAATGCCTCCACCCGCTTCACGGACGGATTTGAGTTCGGCTTCGGAGCCGAGATCGGCATCAGCACACAGAAACTGCATGCCCGGGGACCCATGGGCCTGCGGGAACTGACAACAACGAAATATGTGATCTGCGGAAACGGACAGGTTCGTCCCTGACAATGAACGGAGTATATATGTACAAGACTTATACACCGCAGATTCCTGCCTCAGAGCCGCAGAGGCAGTATTATCTCATGGAAAAACTTAAGGCCGGCCTGGAAGAAAGGGAAAGGCAGCTGGGGCGGCCCCTGACTGCCTGTGTCGTAACATTCGGCTGTCAGATGAATGCCCGGGATTCGGAAAAGCTGGCCGGCATCCTGGAGCAGATCGGCTACAGGCTGACGGAAAGCGAGGACGCCGATTTCGTCATCTTCAATACCTGTACGGTGAGAGAGAACGCAAACCTGCGCGTCTACGGGCGCCTGGGCCAGCTCAAGAATAAGAAAGCCAAAAATCCGCAGATGCTGATCGCCATCTGCGGATGTATGATGCAGGAAGAGAAGGAAGTGGAAAAGATCCGCAGCTCTTTCCGCCATGTAGACCTGATCTTCGGCACTCACAATATTTACCGGCTGGCCGAACTGATAGATCAGCGGATCAGCAGCGGCAAAACCGTTGTAGATGTCTGGGATAAAGAGAAGGGCATCGTGGAAGACCTGCCCAGCGAGCGGAAATACTTCTTTAAATCCGGGGTCAATATCATGTTCGGCTGCAATAACTTCTGCAGCTACTGCATAGTCCCCTATGTAAGGGGCCGCGAACGCAGCAGGGAGCCAAAGGATATTATACGGGAGATAGAACGGGATGCCGCTGACGGTGTCGTGGAAGTCATGCTGCTGGGACAGAATGTCAACTCCTATGGGAAAACCCTGGACCAGCCTCTGACATTCGCGCAGCTCCTGCAGCAGATAGAGCAGATAGATGGAATAGAAAGGATCCGCTTTATGACATCCCATCCCAAGGATCTGTCGCAGGAACTGATAGATACCATGGCCGGCTCGAAAAAGATCTGCCCGCATATGCATCTTCCCCTGCAGTCCGGCAGCAGCCGGATCCTGAAAATGATGAACCGGCACTACACAAAAGAAAGCTACCTGGATCTGGTCCGGCGCCTGAGGAACGCCTGTCCGGATATTTCTATCACGACCGACATTATTGTCGGTTTTCCGGGTGAAACCGAGGAGGATTTCCAGGAAACGCTGGAAGTGGTAGACCGGGTCGGCTACGACAGTGCCTATACATTCATATATTCACCCCGCAGCGGAACACCTGCTGCATCCTATGAAGATCAGATCCCGGATGATGTGGTCCATGACCGCTTTGACCGTCTGCTGGCCCTGGTGCAGAAAAAGTCCGCCCAGGCTGTCTCGCGCTTTGCGGGCCAGACCCTTCCGGTGCTTGTGGAAAGTATAAACGATCACGACCCGTCACTGGTCACCGGACGTCTGGGCAGCAATATCCTGGTGCATTTTCCGGGAAAGGCCTCGATGATCGGCAAAATTGTCAACGTCCATCTTCAGGAATGCAAAGGTTTTTATTACCTGGGCACTGCAGAGTGACTCTTATTTGGCGAAAGAAAGGTATAAAACATGTCACAGAAGATCAATCTATTTGAGGTTTACGCTTCCAACGTCTTTGACGACGCTGCCATGCAGCAGAGACTCCCCAAGAAAATTTACGCAGAATTCAAAAACACCATCAAAGAGGGGTCCGAACTGGAACCACACGTGGCTGACATTATAGCCCACGAGATGAAGGAGTGGGCTATTGAGAAGGGCGCCACCCACTATACCCACTGGTTCCAGCCCCTCACAAATATTACGGCGGAAAAGCACGACGCTTTCATAGACCCCCAGGATGACGGCAGGCTGCTGCTTTCCTTCTCCGGCAAGGAACTGATCAAGGGGGAATCCGACGGTTCATCATTCCCTTCCGGCGGCATCCGGGCCACGTTTGAAGCCAGAGGCTACACAGCCTGGGACTGCACTTCACCGGCATTTATAAAAGAAAATCCCGGCGGCACCACCGTGCTGTGCATTCCTACCATTTTCTGCTCCTATAACGGTGAGGCTCTCGATAAAAAAACACCGCTGCTGCGGTCCATGGAAGCCATAAATAAGCAGGCCATGCGCATTGTCCGCCTCTTTGGGGACAAGACAGCCCAGGAAGTGATCACCACCGTAGGTCCCGAGCAGGAATATTTTCTGGTGGATAAGGATACTTATGAGAAGAGGGAGGACCTGATCTTCACCGGACGGACCCTTTTCGGTGCTCCTGCGCCCAAGGGACAGGAGCTGGATGACCATTACTTCGGCACCATAAAAGACCGGGTCATGGAGTTTATGAATGACCTGAACATAGAGCTGTGGAAACTGGGCATAAAGGCCAAGACCCAGCACAATGAGGCTGCTCC
>ONFL01000127.1 GCA_900317095.1 uncultured Eubacteriales bacterium
ATCCACACACCGGAATACAGGATATTCCGGAGGATCTGTACATCCCTGACGATGGGAAGCCTTTCAAAAGCCATACAGCAGGGAGCCATCTGCATCATTAAAATCTGCCTGCAGCGCCGGTCAAAATCCGGCTCACCTGCGATCTTCTTCAGAGGATTGTAGTTTCCATTCCTGCTGTCACTGTCTATATCTTCATAGGCATCCATCAGGTAAATAAACTTTCCCAGGAAAAAACCGATCGTCCGCAGATCATCCGACCAGCAGTCCTGCTGCGGCACAAAAATCTCTCCCAGCATCTTTCCGGTCAGAGAAGCTGCTTCTTCCAGATTACCGCCGCCGCGCGCCTCACAGGCTGCCAGACCGCGCATGTAATCTGCTACAGCCTCTGCCTGCCTGGGATATTCCCCGGCTATCCGGTCACGGGACTGCCGCAGCATGCCGGCTGCCGCCCTGCGGCTCAGGCTGCGGTCATCTTTCCAGTCATCCAGCAGATCGTAATAAGCCAGCAGAACATTCATATCCGCAGCATAATCGGACCAGCTGCAGCGCCGGAATGTCCTTTTCTCAAAAGGATGTACAAGACATGTACCTTCTCTTGACTTGAGCCGTTCTTCATACAGGCCCTCCAGCAGGATGACCAGGAATGTCATATCGTAGGTCAGGGTCATCTGTCCGGCCCGTCCGCTTCTGCGGTGCAGGCTGTCGCACAGGCCGCAGTAAAATGACCGGTAGCGGTCATATTCTTTTACCTTCAGTTCTTCTTTATTAACAACTATATATCCGAACATCTGTCTCAGCCGGACCGGCTCGTTCCGTGTATTCATACGGATCGGTCCGTGTACCCAAAAAATATCCCCTTATGCCACGATACGCCGCATTCTGCGGCGTATCTTATTTCCTGATCAGGCGGGCCGTCTTCCTTTAAAAAGACCGCAGCCGGTTCTATTCATAATCGTCATCGGAACCGGCATCCTCCGCTTCCTCATCGACATCATCTTCGGAAATGTCTTCCTGTGCATCCTCATCTTCTTCTTCGAAGTCGTCATCCTCGTAATCGGCGTCCTCATCATCAAAATCCTGATCGTCGTCGAAATCATCCAGGAAAGAGTCAGCCAGCTCTTCCTCATCCAGGCCTTCAAAGGGATCCATGTCATTGGGAAGGACTTTGACCTGCCCGCTCACAAGCTCATCGATCGCGATAGAGAGAGGCTTTCTCTTATCCTCCACTTCTTCTTCTCCGGAGCGTTCCTCAATAATCTGTCTTGCACGCTTTGCAGCCGCTAGGACAACAGAATAACGGCTGGTAACCACCGGCTCATCAGAACCGGAATTCTTATTCACAGCTTCCATAAGCTCAAGATAAGAGGGGTGTAACATTTACTGATCTTCCTTTCTATATTTCTGCAGGTCGTTCTGCAGCTGTGTCATCTTCTGTATATTAAAAGCGGTCCTGCAGTGCTCTGCCTCTATGATCTTGTAGATCTCATCGGCACAGATGCTGACATCGTCATTCACAACAAAATAATCATAACGGCTGATCTGGGCAGCCTCTCCCGCTGCCGCGCAAAGCCTGTCGCTGATCTGCTGTTCAGTCTCTGTATCGCGTCTGCGCAGCCTCTGCTCCAGTTCCTGTGCCGAAGGAGGCGCCAGAAATACAAGCAGTGCCCCGGGCATGGCCTTCTTTACCTGAAAGGCGCCCTGCTGCTCTATCTCCAGAATAACATCATAGCCCTGATCCAGGCATTCCTCTACATAGGCGCGCGGCGTGCCGTAATAATTGCCTACATAGCTGGCATGCTCCAGAAGCATATCACTTCTTATCATGTCCTCAAACTTCTCCCTTGTCAGGAAGAAGTAATCGACTCCCTCCACGTCGCCCGGTCTCGGCAGACGCGTCGTCGCTGAGACAGAAAGCCTCAGCCTGTCCGGATGTTTCCCGAGGAGTTCCTTCACTACTGTTCCTTTGCCGGATCCCGAAAATCCGGAAATAATCGTTAATACTCCTTCTCTGTCCTTATTCATCCGCTGCTCCATCTTCCGAGGCAGCATGTCTGCCCGGCTCCGCGTTTTGATTATTTCTGGAAGCGATGGTATCGGGAAGTATAGCACAGAGCACTACATGATCGTCGCTGGTGATGATCACGGCTCTCGTCCTTCTTCCCTGGGTCGCGTCTATAAGCATGCCGCTTTCTCTGGCATTCTGCACCAGTCTGCGGCTTGGGGCGGAATCCGGACTGATCACAGCCACAATGCGGGCTGCGTTCACCATGTTGCCAAATCCTATATTAATTAATCTGCCCAAAGGCTTTCCTCATTGCAGCCGGAACATGCTATTCTATGTTCTGGATCTGCTCTCTCACTTTCTCTATATCTGTCTTCAGCCCGATCGCAGTCTCTGATATGATCAGATCATTGGCCTTGGAGAGGATGGTATTGGCCTCCCGGTTCATCTCCTGGGCCAGGAAATCAAGCTTCCTTCCTACTGCGCCTCTCCCGTTCAGGCAGGCGCGCATGGTCTGTATATGGCTGCGGAGCCGGACGATCTCTTCATCCACACTGAGCTTGTCTGCATAAAGTGTCGTCTCCATGGCGATCCGGCTGCTGTCAGCCTGCGCGTCTCCCAGGAGTTCCTGCACCTTCTCTGTAAGACGGGCCTGGTAGGCTGCCACGATCTGCGGAGATCTCTCCTCTATCCCGTCAACATACCCCAGAAGCACATCCAGCTTGGCCAGCAGGTCACTGCGAAGATGCATGCCTTCTCTGCGGCGGGACGCTGTCAGACCGTCACAGGCTTCCCTTACGGCCGGCCCTATATAGTCCCAGAGTTCCTTCTCATCCACCTGCTGTTCTTCCAGCACCAGGACTTCCGGGAAACGGGAAAGCTGTGAAACACTGATGTCATTGCTGATATCGAATTCAGACGCCATCTGCTCAAAACAGCGCATATATTCTGCGGCAAGGGCCTGATTGTATTTCAGACTGGTTCCCTTATCCGAATAATCCTCATAGCTGATGAAGACGTCTACCTTCCCCCGCTCCACACCGGATCGTATGGTATTGCGGATGGCTGTCTCCAGCGCGCCGAGACGCTTGGGCATCTTGATCGTGATATCACAATATCTGTGATTCACACTCTTCATCTCCACGACCAGCCTGCGCTCCGCGTCTGACTTCTCACTGCGGCCGAATCCGGTCATGCTGCGGATGTCGCACTGCGGCTCTGCCGGCATATTCTCACTGCTCACACTATTCACCATCTTTCCTGAACACTGAATGTACCTGATTTACAGACATATTCAATTTATTATAAAACACAATAAAATCTCCGTCAACTCATAATTGCCCGCCCTCAGAAAATATGCTACTATGTGGGTATTGCCCGGCGGGGCACAAGAAGGGAGCTTTATATATGGCATTAGACGGAATTGTGATTGCAAATGTTGTCCGGGAACTTTCCGACAATCTGACCGGCGGTAAGATCACCCGCATCTACCAGCCGGAGAAAGATGCGCTGACATTGACGGTCAAGAACAACAGAAAGAATTACCAGCTGCTGATCAGTGCCGCCGCTTCTCTGCCCCTGGTCTATCTATGTGATGAAAGCGGCCAGAACCCTACCACCGCGCCGAACTTCTGCATGGTCCTGCGCAAGCATATAGCCGGAGGCAGGATCACCGCCGTCAGTCAGCCCGGCCTGGAGCGGATCCTTTTCTTTCATATTGAGCATCTGGACGAGATGGGCGACCTGTCCGAAAAGATCCTGGCTGTCGAACTCATGGGGCGCCACAGCAATATCATCTTCATGAAACCGGACCGCACGATCATAGACAGCATAAAGCACATTTCCATAAATGTCAGCTCTGTCCGGGAAGTCCTGCCCGGCAGGGAATATTTCATTCCCCAGACGCAGCACAAGCTGGATCCCACCCAGATGCAGGAGCAGGACTTTATTGATAAGGTCCTGGCCGCGCCGCTTCCGACAGGAAAGGCCATCTACACCGGCATTACCGGCATCAGCCCGCTGATCGCCCAGGAACTCTGCTTCCGGTCAGGCATAGATTCCGGAGCCAGCACCAGTGCCCTGGCCGATGCTGAGAAGATCCATCTCGCCCGCCGCTTCAGCATGCTGATGGATGATGTCCGGGATGGGCATTTCACGCCCAATATCATCTACCAGGACCAGGAGCCCGTGGAATTCTCCTCTGTGCAGCTTACAGGCCGCGGCCAGCTGCGCCAGGAGAATTATGACAGCATCTCCGAGGTCCTGCGGATCTATTATGCCCAGAAGAACAAAATCACCCGCATCCGGCAGCGAAGCGCGGATCTGCGCCATATTGCCGGGACTGCTCTTGACCGCTGCCGTAAAAAGCTCTTCCTGCAGGAGAAGCAGCTGAGCGATACCCGCAAAAGAGATAAGTACCGCATCTATGGAGAGATGCTCAACACATATGGTTATGGACTGGAACCGGGTGCAAAGGTTTTGGAATGCATTAACTACTATGACGGTCAGCCCCTGCGCGTGCCCCTTGATCCTACGCTCTCAGCCCACGACAACTCTGTAAAATATTTTAACCGCTATAACAAGCTCAAGCGGACATTTGAAGCCCTGACAGTCCAGACACAGCAGACGCAGGAGGAGATAGATCATCTGGAATCCATCCAGACTGCCCTGGATCTGGCTGAGGGAGAGGATGACCTGGCCCAGATCCGGGAAGAGCTGACGGCTTTCGGTTATATCCGCCGCCGCCCGGGAACGGATCGCCGAAAGAAGAAGAAAGCCGCCGCCAAACCGCTGCATTTTCTCTCTTCCGACGGTTTTCACATATACGTCGGCAAGAATAATTTCCAGAATGAAGAACTGACATTCTCCCTGGCGTCCGGCAGTGACTGGTGGTTTCACGCCAAGGGGGTCCCCGGCTCCCACGTTATCGTCCGCACGGAAGGCAAAACGCTGCCCGACCGGACTTTTGAGGAGGCAGGCAGACTTGCCGCCTTCTTCTCCAAAGCCCGCGGCAGCGAAAAAGCCGAGGTAGATTATGTTCAGAAAAAGGCCGTGAAGAAAACGCCCGGAGGCAGACCCGGATTCGTTATCTACCACACAAACTATTCTATGATGGCTGCGCCGGATATCACAGGGATCCGGCAGCTGTAGACCGGTCACGGTCTTACAGAAAGTAAAGCACTCCCTTTGAGGATCTCCCCGCAGATCTCCTGCGGGGTTTTTCCGTCTGTATCCACCCTGCGGTCACAGGCCCTGGCGTAGGCAGCCTCTCTTGCGCGCATCAGTTCCGCTATATAGGCCTCGTTTTTATGCCCGCGCAGCAGCGGCCGGCTGTCGTCATCCTTCACTCTTTCCAGGATGGCGGCCGGACTGGCTGTGAGCCAGATCACTTCTGCGCATTCCCGCATGAGCCGGGCATTTTCCGGCCGCATGGCCATGCCTCCCCCGCAGGAAAGGATCATGGTCTCTTCCCCGCTCAGCTTCTTTAAGAAAGCAGTTTCCAGATCCCGGAAATAGGCCTCCCCTTCCTGGTCAAATATTTCCGTGATCGTCCGTCCTTCCTGCTCCTGGATCAGCTGGTCGCTGTCACGGCAGACAATACCGGTAAGCGCCGACAGAGCATTGCCGACGGTCGTCTTGCCGCAGCCCATAAAACCAATCAGCATCAGATGTTTTTTCATAAGCTTGCCTTTCACGCGCTGAAATATTTCGCCTTGATCTGTTCTACCGGCATCTTCTTACCGGTCCACAGCTCAAAGGCCGCAGCTCCCTGATAAAGAAGCATATACATACCGTTGAATGTCCGGCAGCCCCTGTCCGCGGCCATCTTCAGAAGCCGGGTCTGCCGGGGATTGTAAATAACATCAGATACGATCAGATCCGTCCGCAGAACCTGCGGGTCTTTTATCAGACATCCCTCCGTCTTCGGAGCCATGCCTACTGAAGTGGCATTTGTCAGGATATCGCTCTCGGCAATGCTTCTGGCCAGGGCTTTCTCATCCGCGAGATCTTCAAGCGTCACCTTGCAGGATGTGCGCTCTGTCAGCTCAGCCGTAAGTCTCTCCAGACGTCCGTAAAAGCTGTCCCGGATATTAAAGACCCGGATCTGGCGCAGGCCGTCCAGGGCTGCCTGGGCACAGACAGCCGTCGCCGCGCCGCCGCCGCCCAGCAGAGTCATGACCTTCCCGCCGAGCCGGACGCCGGCATCCTCCGCCGCCCGCATATAACCGATCCCGTCCGTGGTATAGCCGGTCAGCAGACCGTTGTCATTGACAACGGTATTGACCGCGCCGATCATCTGGGCCGCCGGAGAAAGCCTGTCACAATATTCCACCATCTTATTCTTATCCGGCATGGTCAGATTAAAGCCCCTGGCGCCCAGGGCCTTCAGCCCTTCCACAGCTGTCTTCAGGTCCTTCTCTCCCACGTCAAAAGCCAGATAAACATAATCCAGATCCAGCAGTCGGAAGGATTCGTTGTGCATCATCGGGGAAATGCTGTGGGCCGCGGGACTTCCCAGCAGTCCGGTCAGCACTGTGTGTCCGGTTATCTCTCTCATATCTCTTCCCCTTTCTCTGCAGAAAAAGCTGCCGCTATGCGGCAGCCTCATAATTCATTATCAGGAAAATAAATTCTATTGCTTCTCAGACTCTCTTAAGGTACTCACCGGTTCTTGTATCGATCTGGATCTTATCACCGATCTCAACAAAGAGGGGAACCATGACCTGCGCGCCAGTCTCAACGATGCAGGGCTTTGTAGCGCCGGTAGAAGTGTTGCCCTTGAATCCGGGCTCAGTCTGTGTAACTTCGAGGTCTACGAACAGCGGAGGCTCAACGGCAAAGATATCTCCCTTGTAGGAAAGCATCTTAACCATCTCGTTCTCCTTAACGAAGCGCATCTCTTCCTCAACATTGGACTTCTGCAGGGCAACCTGGTCAAATGTCTCCGTATTCATAAAGTTGTAAGCATCACCGTCATCATAGAGATACTGCATATCCAGACGGTCGATGGTGGCCTCCTCGAACTTCTCGGTAGGGCGGAAACTGTTCTCAATAACTGCACCGGTCTTGATATTCTTTAACTTTGTTCTTACGAAAGCTGCTCCCTTGCCGGGTTTAACGTGCTGGAACTCTATAACGCGATAAATCTCGCCTTCCCATTCTATGGTTCTGCCATTCCTGAAATCGCCCGCTGTAATCATATGCTTGTTCTTCCTCCTTATTGTGATGCAGCGCTGCGGAATCTGCAGAAATCCCTGCCCGCTGCGAATGTTCCCTTCCGGCCTTCTGCCGGATCCGAAAAAGCTATCTTTTTTACATTATATAGAACAGTATATAAAATAATAGCCCTGTTTTCAACTGTTTTTTGTCCGTTTATTATAAAAGTAGAGAACGACCGCCTCTATCCTCCGCTTGAGGATGATCTGGATCTCTTCCCGGGGATTGATGGGATCTGTAAGGATTGAAAGGATCCCTGTCCTTTTAGCCCCCCAGATGTCTGTGAAAAGCTGATCGCCGATAAATACCGTGTTGTCCTTATTGGTCCCCATCAGCTGCATTGCCTTCAGATAGCCGCTTTTTGCCGGCTTCGCGGCCATGGCGATGGAATAGACGCCTATGTCCTTATTAAACATGTCCACCCGCCCGCGCCGGTTGTTGGAAAGCAGGCAGCAGGAAAAGCCGATCTGCTCCAGACGGACAAAAAGATCCCTGGCTCTCTGATCTGCCGGGGCCCCGTGCGGCACCAGTGTATTGTCTATATCGAAGATCAGGCCTCTGAAGCCCCTGCGGTAAAGCTTTTCATAGGGGATCTTATAGGCTGACGAAATGCGGTGATCCGGATAAAACTTCTCAAACATGCCTTTATCTCTCTTTCTCCGTCAGTCCTGCCGCGGCTCTTTGTCCCTGTTCTCCGCGCGGCGCAGCAGATCCTCGTCTTCCAGCTCCAGGCCGAGATCGACAAAGAAACGCTGCTGCGGATGCGGACAGCTCTCCATGGGATTACCATCTTCATCCCACATGCCCCTTACCAGTGCCGGAATGTCCCGGCCATCCGGCTTCATGACCTCGATCGTCTCACCGACCGAGAACTTGTTTTTCTGTGTCAGGCCGGCCATACCGGCTGCATTTCTCCCCTGGATGATCCCCAGGAAAGTATAGCCCTTCTCATAGGTATTGCTGTCATAGATCTGCGAGTTCTCATCTGCTCTGCCGAAAAAGAAACCGGTCGTGAACTCCCGGTAGGTGCAGCGGGAGATCTGGTCCAGATAATAGGGTATGCGGCTCTTATAGAGTGCCGAATCTTTCAGGTAATCATCTATGGCCTGCCGGTAGGTCCGGGCCGTGACTGCCACATAGAGTGCGGTCTTCATACGGCCTTCTATCTTGAAGCTGTCTATGCCGGCATCGATCATTTCCGGAATATGCTCTATCATGCACAGGTCTTTGGAATTGAAGATATAAGTACCCCTCTCGTTCTCATAGACCGGCAGATACTGACCAGGCCTGGTCTCTTCCATAACCGCATACTTCCAGCGGCAGGGATGCGTGCAGGCGCCCCGGTTTGCGTCCCGGCCGGTAAAATAGTTGCTGAGCAGACATCTTCCGGAGTAAGAAATGCACATGGCGCCGTGTACAAAAGCCTCTATCTCCATATCTTCCGGTATATCCGCACGGATCTGTTTCAGCTCGGCCAGGGACAGCTCACGGGCTGCCACGACCCGCTTTGCGCCCAGCCGGTACCAGAAGCGATATGTCTCCGAATTGGTATTGTTGGCCTGGGTGCTGATGTGGATCTCCATATCCGGAAGCAGACTGCGGGCAATGGAAAATACGCCCGGATCCGATATCAGAAGCGCATCCGGTCTGATCTGCCCCAGCTGCATGAAGTATTCTCTCAGGCCGGGCAGATCCCCGTTATGGGCAAAAATATTGGCTGTAACATAGACCCTGACCCCGTGGGCATGCGCAAATGCGATGCCCTCCTTCATCTCTTCCAGAGAAAAATTTTTAGATTTCGCGCGCAGGCTGTAGACCTGCCCGCCTATATAAACCGCGTCCGCGCCGAACAGACAAGCAGTCCTGAGAACCTCAAGACTGCTCGCCGGCACCAGAAGCTCCGGTGTCCTCATATTCATCTGTCTCCATTATCATCAAATCATCAGTTTATTCTGCTTTTCTTACGCTGACCGCGACGCCGTCGCCCACAGTAAGCACTGCTGTTTCCAGATCCTGCGAGTGCTTGAGCTGCCACAGATAACGCCGCATCCGGGAATGAATGGTTCTGTCTCTGCGCCTTACCGCAAAACGAGACTGAATGATATCTCCATCCCGCAGGACATTATCAGAAACCAGTACCGCTCCCGGGGCGAGCAGCCGCATGACCTGGTCCAGGAAATGAATGTACTGGCCCTTGGCGGCATCCATGAATATAAAATCAAAGCCCGGATCCAGCCCGGGCAGCACCTGCGCGGCATCTCCCTCTATCAGCCGGATCTTCTGTCTGAAGCCTGCTTTGCTGATATTCTCCGCAGCCCTGCGGGCTCTGTCCGGGTCACATTCTATAGTTGTAAGGCGGGCCTCTTCATCCAGGCATCCTGCCATGACGATAGCAGAATAGCCTATCGCCGCTCCGACTTCCAGGACACTGCGCGGTCTTTTCATGCCGAGAAGAACCTTCAGCAGAGCTCCGGTCTCTGGTTTTATGATCGGAATTCCTTCCTGCCTGGCTCCTCTGGCGATCTCGCCGGTCAGACCGGCCTCTTCCGGCTCCAGCGATCGCAGATAAGCCGTCATCCTCTCTTCTACGATCATGGCTATCCCTGCGCCCCGCTGTCCGGAGCTACCCCGCAGATGGTCTGCAGGATCTTTTCCATATTCATGGACTTGCTCAGTTCATAATTTCCGGGTTTGATCTGACCTTTATACTGCGACATGCCTGTATAGGTCACAAAGGCTTTCTCATACTTTATCAGGCCTTTTGCCTTCAGCAGGGCTGCTACATCCTGTGTACCTGCCCCTTCCGGGATCTGGACAGGGATCTTCTCAACAGATTCCTCCGCGACCGGCGGATCTCCGAACAGCTGATAGGAAAAATCATAGGCATAGGTCACCATACGAATAGCAAAGAAGATGACCAGAGCATAGATGACCACATTCACTGCCATACCCAGTGTGCCCTTAAAAAATTTTTTTATCATGATTTCTCTCCCTGCCCGTTAGTGGTTAAAAATGTAAAATCAAGATCTGCCGCGCTGCTTACAGAGTCATTCACCTCCTGCAGCATCCGGATCAGCCTGGCTTCCGCGCCAAGGAACTCCCGGACCAGCCGGTAACGCAGCAGCTCTTCGTACTTCTTCTCCAGGACCTTGTATGTTCCGGAATCCATCATCTCCGGTCCGTTCTGAAAGCGGAAATTCTCCAGCCGCAGCTGCTGCACCTGTTCGTACAAAGCCGGCTGCCTGCGCAGCTGTTCCAGCAGGTGATGATAATCATTATATTCCTTGCTTTTCTGAATTTCTTCCGCCAGCAGCGCCGCGGCCGACCGCACCCCGTTCATATTCAGGCTTCCATAATGATCGGAAGGACCATGGGATCCCGATGGGTCTGCTGCCACAGATAGGAGCTGACGGTATCCCGGATCTCATTCTTGATCTTGGACCAGTCGCTGATCCCGTTCTGCTGGCACTTGTAGAGCGCCTCATCGGCTACCCTGCGCGTATCCTCCATCAGGGATTCTGATTCACGAACATATACAAAACCTCTGGAGACGATATCCGGTCCCGCCAGAACTCTGTTTGTCCCCCTGGCCAGTGTAAACACGACAATGATCAGTCCGTTCTGGGACAGCATCTGCCGGTCGCGCAGGACAATATTCCCGACATCGCCTACACCGAGCCCGTCAACCATGACTTCGCCGTGCTGTACATGCTCCACCACATCCGCGCCGTCTTCTCCAATGGACAGTACATCGCCGGATGAAAGAAGGATGATATGATCCTTATCTATCCCCATGGTCCTGGCAATGGAA
>ONFL01000126.1 GCA_900317095.1 uncultured Eubacteriales bacterium
CAAGAGCTCTTGCGCTGAATCCGAAGATCCTGTTTTTTGACGAGCCTACCAGCGCCCTGGATCCGGAGCTTACCGGCGAAGTCCTGAAGGTGATAAAGGGACTGGCCCAGGTCCATACGACCATGATCATCGTAACCCATGAGATGGCCTTCGCGCGTGATGTTTCCAGCCAGGTCCTCTTCATGGACGGCGGCACGATCTGCGAACAGGGGCCCCCGGAACAGGTCTTTGGGAATCCGCAGATGGAACGTACCCGCCAGTTTCTGGCAAGATACAACGAGGACAGGTAAGAAAACCTGTCCTCGTTTTTTCATCTTCTATTTGTTATTGATGCCGGTCAGGTCCTTTACGACCTCGCCGGCTATGATCAGCCCCGCTATGGAGGGCACGAAAGACACGCTGCCCGGGATATCCCGCCGCTCTGTGCATTTATGGGCCGCGTCCGGCGGGCAGATGCAGTTTGTCCGGCAGCTGGCTGACATATCTTCCAGGGGTCTGGTCGGCTTCTCCTCGGAATAGACGCCCTTCAGCTTCTTCACGCCCCGCTTCTTCAGCTCCCGGCGCATAACCTTGGCCAGCGGACACATGCGGGTCTCGTAGATATCCGCGACTCGAAAGAGAGTGCCGTCCAGCTTATTTCCTGCTCCCATGCAGCTGATGATGGGCACATGGTGCTCCTGGCACTTCATTACCAGCTCTATCTTGGCCGTCACCGTATCCACGGCATCCACTACATAATCGTATTCATCAAAAGGAAACTGGCCGGAATTATCCCTCAGGACAAATGTCCTGTGGATCGTAATATCCACATCCGGATTTATATCCAGCATGCGGTCCCGCATGACATCTGTCTTGAAATGACCGACCGTACTGCGGGTCGCGATGATCTGCCTGTTCAGGTTGGTCAGGCAGACCCGGTCGTCATCTATCAGGTCAAAGGCGCCTACTCCGCTGCGGACCAGGCCTTCGCAGACATAACCGCCGACCCCTCCGATCCCGAAGACCGCGACCCGCGAATTCTTCAGTTTCTCAATTCCCTCTCTGCCCAGGAGAAGCTGCGTTCTTGCAAACTGATCCATACTCTGCCCCATTTCTATAAAAAAATCACTTCCGCTTTATTATATTGTATTTTCCCTGTCTGTCAACCATTTCCCCGCCGCCGGCGCCTGCAGACGCGAAAATATCCCCGGATCCCGGCCGCTGCGGCGAAGATCCGGGGACAGGCCTTTATTTTTCAAAATTACGGTTGTGTTTGAAATGCCCCTGGTTGGGGATGGCGCCGATGACGCTGACCCAGCGGTTTGTGTAGTTGAAAAAGCCAGCAGTAAAGGCCGCCTCCAGGATCTGATGATCATCCAGTCCTGCCTCGCGCAGCTTCTGCACCTGGGTCTTGTCTATCTCCCGCGGATTGGCCGTTACATACCAGGCAAACTCACAGAGGGCATAATCTTCAACAGACAGCTCATCTTTACATATACGGTAATTGGCGGAGAGCTTATCCACAAGAGATGCATTCTTTAAAAGGCCCCGCAGGTTGTCGCCGTGGGTGGTCAGGCAGAAGGGGCAGGAATTGCAGGAAGAAACGACCACGCCGATCATTTCCTTCTGGGCGTCCGTCAAATAACAGCTGTCATTAAACAGCGAATTCTTAAAATTCAGAAAGCCGATATACTCTTTTGCGTTCAGGGGCAGGATCTTGAAAAGATTGTTTATAAAGCCCCAGTTCTTCTCCATGGCCTCCACATTGCTGTTAAAGATCTCATATTCCTGATCCGTCATCTCGGAGCGGTCGGGTTTCTGCAGACGGGAAAGCTGTTCATCAAATTCCAGTGCCATAGCTGTATCCTCCTTTGGTAATTCCTCTTTTTCTACACGCCGTCCGCGGCGCCAAGTGTTTCTGTCCGCGAACTTTTATGGAAATTATAGCATTTCCCTCTTTTCATATCAAGATACTAGGTGTATATTTTTTTATAAGAAATTCGCAAAAAAGAAAGGATGAACTATAGCCATGATCTATCTGGATAACGCGGCCACGACCTGGCCAAAGCCGGAGTGTGTTTACCAAGCTGTCGATGATTACGGCCGCCATCACGCAGTCAATGCGGGCCGGGGCGCCTATGTAGAGGCCCGGGCTGCTTCCGCCATGATAAAGGATGTTAAAAGCCGGCTGATCAGCCTCTGCGACGCCCGTGAGCAGGCTCAGGTGGTTCTGACTCCCTCAGTCACCATCGCCCTTAACCAGATCATAAACGGGCAGGGCTTCCAGGCGGGAGACACAGCCTATGTCTCTCCCTACGAGCACAATGCCGTTCTGCGCCCCCTCCATCTGCTGGAGAAACGCCTCGGCATCCGGGTAGAAGAACTGCCCCTGCGCCCGGATCTCTCCATAGATATAGAAGAGACGGCCCGGCGCTTCGCAGCCCTGCCTCCTGCTTTTGTCAGTATGTCGGCTGTCAGCAATGTCACCGGCTATATCCAGCCGGCCGCCCAGGTCTTTGCCCTGGCAAAAAAGTATAACGCCTTCACCCTCCTGGACGCCGCCCAGGCCATGGGTCTTGTGCGGGTCCGCTTCGCTCAGGTTCATGCCGATGCCATCACCTTTGCCGGCCACAAGACCCTCTACAGCCCCTTCGGCATCGCCGGCTTCCTGATCCGCGAGGGAGTGGATCTGCAGACATTCCTGGCCGGCGGCACCGGCATCCGTTCCCTGAGCCTGGAAATGCCGTCCTATATGCCGCAGAAAATGGAGTGCGGCAGCATGGATACAGTGGCCATAGCCGGTCTGCAGGCGGCCCTTAGGTGGCTGACGACGATCCAGCCCATGCAGATAGAAAAAGAGCTGATGGACTATGTTCTGCCCGGACTCAGACAGATCCCCGGCATCCACATCTATGAGGCTCCGGATCCTGACCTGCAGAGCGGCGTCATTTCCTTCAACGTCGACGGCTGGAAGGCCAATGAAATTGCCGCCCTTATGGATTACAAATACGGCATTGCCCTGCGGGCCGGCCACCACTGCGCTGCCCTGATCCACCGACATCTGGCCGACGCCCCCTATGACGGCACCGTCCGCCTGAGCGTCAGTGTCTTCACCAGCCGGCGTGAACTGGACACTCTCCTTGTGGGACTGCAGGAACTGGACCGGGAATTACTAAAAAAAATCTCCGCGGACATCCTCAGGGGAAACTGCTGATGCCGCAGAGATTCTGCAAGCCGTTTTTTTAATACTATACAGAGGCTGAACCGCAGCCATTCTAATTAAAGTAAGGGTGCTTGTAGGGAGCGGTCTCCGCATGACAGGGACCGCTCTTTTAAGAAAAAAGTTCTTTTCTTTTTCTTCATATCAACTCAGCATCATGCGGTCGTTGGCAAAACCACCCTTGGATACTTCGTTGAACTTCTG
>ONFL01000123.1 GCA_900317095.1 uncultured Eubacteriales bacterium
CACTGGATGCAGCTCATATTCAAGCAGCTCCAGCTCAAAAACATATACATGTGGCTATTGTGGTAAAGTTATGAAGGGGGGATACTACGATTATTTTAATGGAAAATATGCGTGTAGATCTTGTTCCAAGAAGTATAGACAATAAATAACCGATGATTTATTGGTACATAATTAATGATTACTCATCATTCTTAACCATGATCTAATATTATGATACAGAAATGGCTGTCGCACTATGTAAACGAGTGTGGCAGCCTTTTTTCTTTTTAATTGTGGTGAAACCTGCGTGAAATAGATAAGGCAGGTTTTTGTACTGAAATATCTTGACTAATGGACGACTTCAGGAAGTAGCGAGAGGGGGACTTGAACCCTCGACACCGCGGGTATGAACCGCGTGCTCTAGCCAGCTGAGCTATCTCGCCAAAATGGAACCTATAGGGCTCGAACCTATGACCCTCTGCTTGTAAGGCAGATGCTCTCCCAGCTGAGCTAAGATTCCATGTCAAATTCGCTGACAAGGATTATTCTATCTTAGATTGGCAGCAATGTCAAGAAAAGATTTAAAAATATCTTTACAAAAAATTTTAAAAAAATAAAAAAGCGCTTGACATTTCAGTAAATCAGGTGCATAATAAATAACGCAGTTGCGGCGCGTGGCTCAGCTTGGTAGAGCGCTACGTTAGGGACGTAGAGGCCGCTGGTTCGAATCCAGTCGCGCCGACGAAGTGCTGAAGATGGTCAGGTCTTCAGCACTTTTTCTTTATATGAGAGTCTTATGCTATAGACCGGAAGACCTGCAAAGGTTTTTTCGGAGAAAGGACACAGCCATGGATACAGCACAGGCGCAGCTGATGAAGAAGATGATGGAAGATCCGCAGCAGAATCAGCAGGATATCAATCATTTTATGAAGGTATATACATTTGCCCAGATGATCGGGAAACTGGAAGGACTGGATGACAGGACGCTTGACACCCTGGAACTGGCAGCGATCGTGCACGATATCGCCTGCCCGCTCTGCCGCAGAAAGTTCGGGAAGTCGGACGGCCGGGATCAGGAACGGGAGGGTATGCCGCTTGCCCGGGAGATACTTGAGGATATCCCTGTAGAAGACGATATAAAAGAGCGGGTCGTCTATCTGGTGGGTCATCATCATACGTATTCCAATATGGATGGAATGGACTATCAGATCCTGCTGGAAGCGGATTTTCTGGTGAATGCCGGCGAGAGCGAAAAATATCATCGGCAGCTGGAGGCTTTTCGGACCAATGTATTTAAGACAAAGACAGGCCTGGCGCTTCTGCAGGCAATTTACGGCTGATCGGCGGAGCATGAATTTATAAAAAATGTTGCAAATGCAGCATTATCTGCGCTGCAAATCCGTTATGATTCTTGTAGTTCAAATCGAGATACACAGATATAACGGAGGAAAGCCATATGAACGCGATATTTGAAAGAGTCAGCATCAGAAAATATAAAGATCAGGATGTGGAGAAGGAAAAGATCATGCAGATCCTGCGGGCAGCCATGCAGGCTCCTTCCGCAGGCGATCAGCAGCCCTGGGAATTCATTATTGTCAGGGACAGACAGAAACTGGAAGCGCTGTCTCATATCAGTAAATATTCCGGACCGGTATCCCGGGCTCCGCTGGCAATTGTAAACATCCGCCGCAAGACGGGTCTCTCTTTCCCGGAAGTTTCCCGGATCGACATGGCAATATGTACAGAACATGAATGGCTGCAGGCAGCCGAGCTGGGACTGGGTGCTGTGTGGATCGGCGTGGCTCCCTTTGAGGACAGAGTGCA
Organism: uncultured Eubacteriales bacterium; assembly: GCA_900317095.1. Taxonomy (GTDB): domain Bacteria; phylum Bacillota; class Clostridia; order Lachnospirales; family Lachnospiraceae; genus UBA2912. The sequence goes on from ONFL01000123.1 coordinate 1,804, forward strand.
GATGGCAGGGGAGATCCTGCGTATTCCTGAGGACAAGGAAGTGTTCTCTATACTTCCTCTGGGATATCCGGATCAGGACAGAAAACAGAAAGACCGTTTCCATGAGGACAGGATCAGCGAGATCTGATGCGGAGTCCGGCCGCAGAGAAGTGCCCGGCAAAGTCAGATGACTTTGCCGGGTTTTTATGTTAGAATGAACCGTGCAGGCCCGGGCAGAAAGAGATCCCGGGCAGAAAGAAGGCAGGCATATGAACCGCTTTGTAAATGAGTTTGAATTCACGCCGTCTCTGATGCGGGAAGCAATGGAGGCCTGGTGGAATCTCCAGTACCGTAAAGTTTACATCACGCTGCTGCTGATCTCCATAGCCGGTGTGGTACTGACTGTTATTTCCCGGGGAAAGCCGACAGATATTATCCTGATCATTCTTCCATTGGTGGTGATACTTTTTATCAGGCGCAAGGGAGCTTCCCAGACAGCAGCGAGGATCAGTCAGCTTCAGTCCGGGCAGGAGGGGAGCATGCCCCGCGTAAGGGTTGTAGTTAATGGAGGATTTGTTCTGGAGGTGGCAGGGCAGACAGGCCGGATCTCTTTCGAAGACTGCGGTTTCTGGACATCCACAGAGCATCTTTTTGTCATCTCGGCTTTGGATAATCAGATGATCGTTTTAGGCAGACAATCCTTTCTTGAAGGATCAGAGACTGATTTCCGACAGTTTCTTTCACAGAGAATCAGTAAACGGGGGAGATAGGGAATGGATAATTTAAAAAGGCTGGAGCAGTCCTGGCACTGCGCGGCAAAAAAGCGCAGGAGAATCATGGTAATCGGCTGCGGACGATGGGGATCCTTTATCGGCTGGTATCTGGATCATATCGGTCATGATGTGACCCTGTACGGGCGGGAAGGCTCCCGTCATCTTGAAGAGTTCAGGAAAACCCGCAGCAACGGCATGATCACCCTGGAGGAGTCAACGAAACTGACTTCAGATCTGAGCCAGACGAAAGAAGCGGATATTATTGTCATTTCCATTCCTTCTCAGAATCTGGACGGACTTATGGGGCAGCTTGAAAAATTTGCACTGGGGGAGAAGATTTTTGTCCTGTGCATGAAGGGTATTGAGATCAGTACCGGCAGGCGTCTGACACAGGTGACAGGGCAGCATCTGGGCCCGGACAGCCGGACAGCGGTCTGGATCGGTCCCGGCCACGTTCAGGAATTTTTTCAGGGAATTCCCAACTGTATGGTAATAGATTCCGGCAATGACGAGGTGAAGCATGAACTGGTTGATCTTTTTACCAGCAGCCTGATCCGTTTTTATTACGGAGATGATCTGATCGGCAACGAGATAGGCGCCGCGGCCAAGAATGTTATTGGTATCGCCGCCGGTATGCTGGACGGGGAAGACCTTTCGTCTCTCAAAGGCGCGCTTATGGCCCGCGGGACCCGGGAGATTTCCAGGCTGATCGCTGCCATGGGAGGCAATGAACTGTCCGCTTACGGCCTGTGTCATCTGGGGGATTATGAGGCCACCGTCTTCTCCCGTTTCAGTCATAACCGGCAGTTCGGAGAATCTTTTATAAAAGGTGAAAAGTTTACATCCCTGGCTGAGGGCTATTATACAGTAAAAGCTCTGGTGCAGATCGGGGAGAGGATGCATGTGGATCTGCCAATCTGCAATGCGGTTTACAGGATCCTCTATGAAAAGGCCGACCCTGGTAAAGAACTGGGCGGACTCTTCCACAGGTCCCTCAAGAGTGAATTTTACGGGACAAGGCAGGAATAAGTTTTCATTAAAATTGTCGAAAAATATCGATATCTGATAGTTGAAAGCTTTTTTGTTAAGGTATAATGTGTTCTGTAGACAACAAGGTGAAACCACATGTAATGGAGATGACATGATTTGAAGAAAAAAGGCTTATTCCGGGGGACTGCTATGATGGCAGCCATGTGCATGGTGCTGTCTTCCGGCCCGGTTTTTGCGCAGGAGCTGACGGCACCCGCTGAAGACTCCACGCAGACAGAATATGAACAGACTCCGGTTCCTGAGACCGCGCAGAGCGAGTCTGTGCAGGAACCTGAAACCGAGACACAGGCACCCGAGACAGAAACTGCCGAATCAGAAAACGAGACTGCCGAGACAGAAACGGAGAGTGAAAAGACGCCTGAATCTCAGAAGGAAAGCAGCTCCGCCGCGCAGACGAAGAGCACCGGGGCAGAGCAGGAGAACAAGGCACAGAAGGAGAAGGCGCAGAAGGAAGCAGACAAGAAAGATACCGCTACGGATGCGGGCGTTGAGATTTCAGATGCCGATCCGCAGCCGGGGGTAATGGATTTCGTAAGGTCCGGAACAGCCGTTCCCATAAAAGGACTGCCTTCCTTTATCACACAGGAGATGGTCTCCGGGATTCTGGATCTTCAGGACAGGACATCATTTCCGGCTTCTGTATCCATGGCCCAGCTGATCCTTGATTCCCGGTCCGGAGACGGACTTAATGACATAGCATTCAGGCAGCATAACCTGTATGCCATGAGGGGAAAGGACGGCAGCTATAAAACTTATCAGACAGATGCCCAGTCTATCAGGGATTACGGAGACTGGCTGAAGGCGCACTGCACGGATCTGTCCGGCATGAAGGACAGTATAAAGCTTTATGTTCACGCATACGCACAGCGAAGATCGGATGAGAAGGATTATGAGCTCAGGCTCCTGAAGGTTATGAAGCAATATGATCTTTTTCGGCTGGACCACATGAAGCTGTCCGATTTTGAAGCCCTGCTTCCCAGCTGGGTGAATCCCTGCCCTGGTTCACATGTGACCAGCACCTTCGGATGGAGAGCGATATTCGGCCGCACGCATCTGGGGATCGATCTGGCGACGAATTCCAGAAATATAGCCAGCTATGCTGCGGCGGGAGGTACAGTTACCTATACCGGATACGGACCTTCCAGCGGAAATATGATCGTGATCGATCATGGCAATGGCTATGTGACAAAGTATATGCATCATTACAAGATGTATGTGAAGGCCGGCGACCATGTCTATAAGGGGCAGCAGATCGGCCTGACCGGAACCACAGGGCATTCTACAGGCATTCACCTGCATTTTCAGGTGGAGGTCAACGGAAAGGCCGTCAATCCGGAACCCTATCTGCATAATGACGCGCAGGGCAGTGCTGTCGCGGTGAATACAAAGGATGAAAGCACGGAGCCGCTTGTAAGCGTCAAGCCGGGCTGGGATATCCCCGGTGTGATCCGGATCGGTGATCTGAAACCCAGGAAAGAATATGTCATTCTTAAAAACGCGGCCCTTAATACAGATCAGACACAGCTTCTCCCGTAAATACAATACAATGTAACGCAGGGAAGATCCAACAAGAACAGTCACTGTGCCCCGCCTGGAGGACAGTGGCTGCTCTTTGTTTTTTCAGAAAAAGTTTTTTGGCAGACAGATTCAGGAGTGATTGGAAAATGAGAATCGGAACAGGTTATGACGTTCACAGACTGGAGAGCGGATATCGTCTTATTATGGGCGGAGTGCAGATCCCTTATGAAAAAGGCCTGAAGGGTCATTCGGACGCGGATGTACTGCTTCACGCGGTCATGGACGCGCTGCTGGGAGCCGCCGGGCTGGGAGATATCGGGCAGCATTTTCCGGACAGCGATGAACAGTACCGGGGAATATCCAGCATGCTGCTGCTGCAGCAGGTTAAACAGCTGCTCGATGAAAATGGTTTGCGCACCGGAAACATTGATGCTACAATTATAGCGCAAAAACCGAAAATGGCCTCTTATCTGCCCCAGATGCGGGAGAATATAGCCCGCCTGCTGGATCTGGATCCGGGCAGAGTCAATATAAAGGCCACCACTGAGGAGGGGCTGGGCTTTACCGGCCGCGGAGAGGGAATAGCCGCGCAGGCGGTCTGCCTCCTGGAAGAATAGATTTTTGGAGATATTATATGATAAAAGACCTTTTTGAGAGAAGGGAGCTGCTTCCTGAGGATTATCAGAAGCTGATCCCTTATTGTACAAAGCGGTACTCTCATACTGTGGAGAGCATCCTGACAAGCTACTACATGTGGAAGAATTACTATAAGACAGAGTATCTGATCAACGAGGAGGCTCTGATATGGCTTGTGCAGGTTGAGGGGAATACCGGGATTCAGGCTCCTTTATGTGAGGCCGGGAAAGTAAAAAAATATTTTAATCTTGCCCAGCAGTATTTTACAGAGGTTCTGAAGCAGAAGATGGTTCTTTATCTTTGCGATAAGGAAGGCCTGGAACTGATAGACCCGGATCCGGACAGGTACGAGATCATCGCTGACAGACGCTACTATGACTATATTTACGATGCGAAGAAGATGATGACCTACAGCGGGAAAGCCTACCATAAGAAGAAAAATCATGTAAATGCTTTTCTGCGGGAATATGGAGACCGCTGGGAATACCGGAGCCTGGACCGCTGCAGTCATATGGAAGAGATCATGGAATTCCTGCACCGCTGGGAAGTAAAGCGGGATATAAAGGATCCCTACAATCGGGTTGATTATGAACTGGATGGGATAGAGTATCTGCTTGCGCATTGCGGCCAGATCCATTTCCAGATGGGCGGTATCTATATAGATGGCAAACTGGAAGCCTTCAGTCTCGGCGTCTATGGAAGCGAAGAACGGGTTGCCTATATTCATGTAGAGAAGGCGAATCCGGAGATCAGAGGTCTGTATCCATTCATTTCCCAGCAGTTTTTACTCCATGAATTCCCGGACGCCCTCTATGTCAACCGGGAGGATGATATGGGACTGGAAGGCCTGCGCAAGTCCAAGATGTCCTATAATCCGATCAAGCTGGAGGAAAAGTATGAGATCCGTGAAAAGTGAAGATAAGGCGGCCGCCGGACCGGTCGTGAGAAGGGCCTGCCCGGATGACCGGGAGGCCCTTGTCAGGCTCTGGCAGGATTGCTTCGGAGATTCAGATGCTTTTACCAGATACTATTTTGATGTGTGCTGCCGGGAGAATATTGTGCTCCTCTGCGAGTATGAGGGCGCGGTCCGGGCACAGCTGCACCTGAATCCTTACCGTTTGTCCGTTTTCGGCAGACCGGTGGATTCCTGGTATATTGTCGGGGTATCCACCCAGCAGGAATACCGGCACAGAGGTCTGATGACGCTGCTGCTGCAGAAGGTTTTTTCAATGGCCAGAGAGAGAAAGATGCCTTTCGTCTATCTGATGCCGGCAGATGAGAAGATCTACAGGCCTTTTCAATTTGCCTTTGTCTACAGGCAGCCTGTCGGTCTGCTTGCAGGCGGCGGCGCGGAAAGAAAGAGCCCGCAGCAGATATGCCGCGCTTTTTCGGGAGCATTCCCGGATCTGCAGATCCGGCCGGCAAAAGACCTGCAGGATTGTCAGGCCTGTGCGGATCTGGCACAGGCCTGGCTGACAGG
>ONFL01000121.1 GCA_900317095.1 uncultured Eubacteriales bacterium
GGTCAGCTCGGAAAGCGGGTTGTTCTGATCCATGAACTGGGACAGCTGGGAGCTTCCGAAGAACTCCTTCACTGCCGCGGATATGGGCTTTATATTGATCAGGGACTGCACGGATACATTCTCTGAATCCTGCGTCGTGGTCATTCTCTCGCGAACGACACGCTCCATTCTGGAAAGGCCGATCCGGTACTGGTTCTGCAGCAGCTCACCGACGGAACGGATGCGGCGGTTGCCCAGATGATCGATATCATCCTTATTGCCGACGCCGTATTCCAGATGCATATTGTAATTAATAGAAGCAAATATATCCTCGCGGGTGATATGCATGGGAATCAGGTCATGGACGCTTCTGCGGATCTCCCTGCAGATGGATTCCATGTCGTCATTCTCTTCCAGGATCTTCTCCAGGACCGGATAGTAAACATACTCTTCCGTGATGCCGACAGACGCGGGATCTACATCTACATAAGCGCCAAGCTCAACCATCATGTTGGAAAGGACACGCACAACCCTCTCTTCGCCCCGGACTTCTTTGTTCTCCGCAACGATGTCAACATAAGGTATGGCTGCGTTCTGGATGGCCTGGGCCAGCTCTTCCGTGATCATCTGGCCTTTCTCGGCAATGATCTCACCGGTGGATTCATCTACGGCATCCTCTGCTATAACAAAACCGCTGATCCGGTTCTTCAGAGCCAGTTTCTTGTTGAACTTATAACGTCCTACTCTTGCAAGGTCATAGCGGCGGGGATCAAAGAACATGCCTTCAATGTGCTTCTGGGCACTGTCTACTGCCAGCAGTTCGCCCGGACGGATCTTGCGGTAGAGCTCAAGGAGTCCCTTCTCATAGCTGTCCGTGGTATCCTTCTTCAGTGTGGCGATGATCTTGGGCTCATTCCCGAACATATCCAGGATCTCCTGATTCGTTCCCACACCCAGCGCGCGGATCAGCACGGTTACGGGAACCTTGCGGGTACGGTCAACGCGCACGTTGAATATGTCATTGGAATCTGTCTCATACTCAAGCCAGGCGCCGCGGTTGGGGATAACGGTCGCGGAGAAAAGCTCCTTGCCGAACTTGTCCTTTGTAATATCGTAATAGATACCGGGAGAACGAACCAGCTGGCTGACGATAACACGTTCCGCACCGTTGATGACAAATGTGCCTGTGTCCGTCATGATCGGCAGATCGCCCATATAAACCTTCTGCACGGGAATCTCAACGTCCTGCAGAACATCATCGCCGGCTCCGGCACCGTTCTCATCCTTATCCGTCTTGTTGTAACGGAGCAGTACATTGACATTCAGAGGTGCAGCATAGGTCGCATCGCGCTCTTTACATTTATCAATTGAATATTTAGGTTTATCCAGCCAGAAATTCTTAAATTCCAGACTCATATGACCGCTGTGGTCTGTGATAGGGGAAATGTCTTCAAACACATCCTTCAGACCCTCGTTGATAAACCAGTCATAGGAATCTTTCTGAACCTCAATGAGGTTCGGCATCTCGAGAATCTCCTTCTGACGGGAAAAACTCATCCGGATATTTCTGCCGGACTTCACAGGCTTCAATCTGCTTTTCTTCATCGATGGTTTCACTCCCTGAATTCTAAGTAGAAGGTAAAAGAGTTCTGTAAATTAATTCGCACTTATCCACGATAATGCAGTAACATATAGTAGCACAGTTTTCCATATTCTGTCAAGCAATTTATGACTTTCAGTTCTGGAAAATTGCGCTCCTGCAGAGAATAAACTGCCCGGTTAAATGTAAAAAAGGCCCCGTACATTTTTCTGTACAGGGCCCTCCTTACTTCCCGGCTTCCGGTTATTCATACTGCTGGATCAGTTTTATATTTGCGATTTCATACTTATTAAATACAGAGGATGAGAAGTCATCCGCCTTTACGGTTCCCTTATACCAGGATTTCCCGCTGAAATAGCTCCGCAGGCTGCTGTCGCGGAATATGTAGCCATGACGGGCATAGATCTCATTTCTGGCCAGCATCAGCTGCTGACTGCTCAGATTTTTAACATCGGCGTCCGTGAGGTAAGCGGAGCTGCTCTTCGGAAGGATATAGCTTCCGGAGCTGCCGGAAGATGAGCCTGTCCCGGAAGAAGATGTCTGCTTCTGTGTCTGCCCGGTACTGCTCTTCTTTGCCTGCTGCTGAGATTCATACTTTGCCCTGGCTATGGATTCCGCCTGCGCCTGAGCCTGCGATTCTGCCGCCGCCCGCGCCCTGGATTCCGCAGCCGCCTTCTCCTGCTCGGCCTTCACCTTCGCCGCCAGCTGATCGCTGATCTGCTGTGCTGTCTTCTTATAATCCGTCAGTGTCTTGACCGCGCCGGCGTAATCCTTGTCCTCTATCTGCTTCTGCGCCGTATCCGCATAAGTCTTCAGCTGCTTCTGCTCTGATGCGGACAGGCTGCCCTCATTGAGGCCGATACCCGCAATATCGTTCTGCAGCTGCTGGACAGTCTTCAGGTCGCCGGAATTCAGGTTCGTTACCAGGGCATCCAGCTGCTTCTGCAGCGTCTCCACCTGCCCATAGTCACCCTTGTCAACAGCATTCTTGAGAGCAGTCTGGAATTTATCGTAGTCTTCCTTCAGCTCATCGGGCACGGAAAACTTTGCCAGTGTGCTGTCTGCCGTCTTCTTAAAAGCGGTGAGAGAAGCCATACCGCTGGATACCTCGTCAAATTTCTTCTCCATGGCATCCCACTGGGACTGCAGATCCCTGATAGCAGAAATATCGGACTGGGCAGCAGCAGTCTGGCACTTGTTCATGAAATCCTCGAAATAGGACTTCTGGCTGCCGAGCTGGGCGCCGTCCAGCTTATTTGTCTGAAACTCGGAAACCTTTGCCGCAAAATCCGCCACTGTCCTGCGGTCAGCCTGCTTCTTAAACAGAAAGCCGCCTGCTCCCGCTATGATGATCAGTATAATGATCACGACAGCGGCCAGACCCTTACGGCTCTTCTTCCCGGCAGGAGCAGGCTTCTTCTCGCCAAGCCACTCGGCCTCCTGGCGGCGTTCCTTCTCCGCCCGGCGCGCGCCGCGCTCTTTCTTCTCCTGCGCCTCCTCGGCCTGCAGCTCATCTATCTCCTTCTGGTAATCGAAATCTTCTTCTATATCCAGACCATCCAGGTTATTCAGATCGTGATCAAATGTATCCTTATCATCTGTGCTGCCCATGTCTTATCCTCCAGAAATACAGATTCCCCCCGCGAAGGGGATAAAATGTTTCAATCTTGTTACATACTTATTACAAATTATATCCTATGACTGTTTGAAAGTCAATCCGAAATAAGAGGCGATGGCATCGGCGTCTGCCTGTCCCATAGCCTTCAGATTCTGCGGATCTTTCAGAAATGTATTGTCATAGCTGTTGTCCATATAGGCATGCTCAATAATGACCGCCGGATAACCCGCGTCCACATTGTTGCTGAGCAGATAGTACCAGTCCTTCACGGTCCCGTCGTCATAGGTGCCTTTCTCCGCCTTGCTCCTGGTCTGTACGCCGCCCGATGCCAGACCGATCTTCTGCAGATTGGCAAGGATCTTCTCCGCCAGGACGCGGCTGCTGTCCGTAAACTTACTATATCTGCTGATATAAACCTGTGCTCCTTCCGGCGAGTCTCCCAGCCGGCCCGTGGTCCCGTTATTATGCAGGCTCACGAAAATGTCAGCCTTCTCCCGGGCTGTCACATCCGTGCGGGCTCTTATGCAGTCCTCTCCCTGGTGCTCCGCGTCGGGACAGCTCCCGTCTTCCCGGGTCATGACGACGCGCACGCCCTCATACTGCAGCAGCCGGTCCCGGCAGGCAAGGCCGATGGCCAGATTCAGGTCCTGCTCGTTCAGTCCCAGGTCCGGATGATTGCGGGTGCAGTACTGGCTGTCATGGCCGGGATCCAGGACGACAGTTACCTGCGCCCGGACCACGCTTTCCTCCGCCGTTTCATTCTCTGCCCGGTTCTCGCTCTCTTCGGCCGTTTCACTGTCCGCCCGGGCTGCGCTTTCTGCTTCTGTCTGTCCCTGTTCCTGTCCGGCTGCCTGCGTGGTCTCAGGATCTCCGCTCCCGGCAGCAGTACCCGCTGCAGAGCTGCAGCCCGCTGTCAGCCCGAAACAGGCGGTCAGCAGCAAGGCGGCCATCCATTTCCAGAACCGTCCGCCTCTCATTTATGATAGTTCCTTGCCCCGAAGATCCCGGTTCCGATCCGGCACATGGTCGCGCCTTCTTCTACGGCGACCTCATAATCTCCGGTCATGCCCATGGACAGAATATCGGCACTGACATTCTTAATGCCGGCCGCTCCCAGCTGGTCAAAAAGCTTCTTCAGATTACGGAAATGAACCCTGTTTGTCTCGGGGTCATCCGTGATGGGCGCCGACGTCATCAGACCGCGGACCCGCACATGCGGCATTTCGCTGATCTTCTGAGCTGCGGGGATGGTCTCCTGCGCCGTGAAGCCCCACTTTGACTCTTCCCCGGCAATATTGACCTCCAGCAGGATGTCCATGATCTTGTCATGCTTGGCCGCTTCCTTCTCAATCTGGGAAGCCAGGGCCAGGCTGTCCACCGAATGGATGAGGCTGACCTTATCAATAATATATTTCACCTTGTTGCGCTGCAGATGGCCGATCATATGCCACTCGGCCGCCTCTCCCAGCTGCTCGTATTTTTCGCGGATCTCCTGCACATAATTCTCGCCGAACAGATGCTGGCCCGCCTTCATGGCCGCCTCTATATCCCGCAGCGGCTTTGTCTTGGAAACAGCGCAGAGAATGACAGCCTGCGGATCTCTGCCTGACCTGGCGCAGGCTCTTTCTATTTTTCCCCTTACGTCTTTTAAATTCTCCACGATCACTTCCGGCGTAAGTTCATTCTCCTCCAGCTCTGCAGCATTCTTTTCTTCCATATCTATTCACTCCATTTCTGTATCTATTATCCTTTGCCCGGAAAAAATATCGACTTCCGGCTCTGCCCTCTATTTATACCGCATCTGCGGCAAAACTTCCACCACTGCATGAATGTTTTTCGCTTTTGTCCTGCATTCCCCTGCAAAGCTGCCCGCCGGGATTTTGACAGTAAATGTCATTGCACCTGCTCCAGCCGCTATTTATAATAAAATCATCCTTTGAACATCTTACTGGAAAATACCATGAATGCAAAACCTGAACAGCTACGAGCGGAGCATATGAAAGGCATGACCTACAAGGCCATAGCCGAGAAATATTTTATCGATCAGCGGACCGCAAAGCGTTATGTTGAGCTGAACCTGCCGCTCTCTGAGCTTTACAGCCGGACCTACGTTTCCATCCTGGATCCCTATAAGTCTTATATAGATATATGGGTCACGAAAGGAAACCGCCAGTTCCGCCAGCTGTATGAGGACCTCAAAGCCCGGGGCTATACCGGCAGTTATCACCTCATGTACCGCTATGCCCGCAAAGCAATAGACGCGCTTCCCGCTGCCAGAGATATCCCAGGAGAAGAAATTGCGGAAAATATACCGCAGAAAACTTCTGTCCGGACAAAACCCATTGCATCACGTATTGAGGAGGAGAAAAAATATGCTGCGAGTCATAGTTGATGAAAATAATAATGCTGTTATCCGTGCCGAGTCCTGGGACCTGGACCATATGTACATCCATCTGCTGCAGTTCGCCGGCCAGCCCGTCATCGGCATCGACTACACGAAATACCCTTTCCCCGGATATAAGAAGGCTGCCTCTCTGCTGCTGGCTTTCGCATATGAGATCCGTCATGCCAATCACGGCGACCGTGAACTTTATACCGCCAGGAACGGTATCCTCTCCGGCATGATCGCTCCCGAGGGAACTCCCAGGGAGCAGATCGTAAAGCCGGAAGATATTCGCGAACCCTGCGAAGTTATCGATTATGTCGAAGATGAAATTCTGACGGAAACGGACATTGACCCGGATGATTTTGAAAAAATGTCCGAGGCGGACCAGCGTGACTTTCTGGCCGGGATTCAGATCGATCCGGATGACATGAAAACCTATCTGGCTTATCTCCACCGTCCGGCAGCCTATCCCTTTGCACAGGAAGACTATCCCCATGCCAGCATATACAATACCTATATCCAGTTCCGGCTCCCCTTAGCCGAGACCCTGCTCTATGCCCTGATCCTGAACGACCTTCTCAAACAGAAAAAACAGTTCCTCCATTCTTGCGAGAGGCAGACTCAAGAACCGGATGAGCGCAAAATGCGGAAAGAGTACGAAAAAAATTCTCTGTACCTGCAGATGCGTTCCGAGCTCCTCTACATGGAACGATTCTGTGAAGATGTTTTTGCATCCTTATACAAGATCGTCGATCTCGATACCTACAAAGAATTCCATAAAAAAACAGAAGCCCCGCTCAGCGAGCGAAGCCCCTTCCGGAATTTAACTAATAATGATATAAAAAGGCTCGAAGACATTGCTTCGTCTGCAAAGATAAATTCCGCAGATGATCTTCGCAGCTTCATGGAAAAAATCTGAGCGGCTTTATAAGCGGCTGCTATTCGTAATTGCGCGTGCGATATGACAATCTGAAATTCATATATTATAATATAAGGAACATATTTTCATTTCAGAAAGGAGCACCTGCTATGGCCGTTAAAGAAGTATTTCCCGGGATATTCCGCATCCCGGTCGGACTCCCCCATAATCCTCTCAAAGAGCTCAACAGTTACTTTATACCCGGCAGGGATAGGAA
>ONFL01000136.1 GCA_900317095.1 uncultured Eubacteriales bacterium
GACCTTTTTGTATGCGGCGACTGCTTTGACAGGCTGTACCGCGATAAGTGCAGCGCAGCCGGCAGGCACGCAGCCATAACAAAACGGACCGCCGGGACAGGCAGCACGACTGCCGGCAGGCGCATCGCTGCTGCAGGCTGCTCTGCAGGACATTCTGCAGGCTCTGCGCCCCGTATCAGCAGCCGATATGATTTCAGCCGCGGTATAAACAAGGGGGTGCGGATCCTGCGCCGGGCGGGGACGGCAGCCCTTCTTGCCCTGAGCCTGTTCACATTTGCAAAAACCAGGCCGGACTTTCTGCCGGCAGCAGACCCCGCCTTTGCAGTCAGGCAGGAACTGCAGCTGGCGCGTCCTCTTTCCCGTTTTCCCCTTATCGGAGAGCAGTTTAAGCAAGTAATTACCCACAGGAGGCAGGAATAATGATTAATGCTGTTATGGCAGGCGGCTTCCGGACATTAACCGCCTATATGTTTGTATTTGCGCTCATCTCCCTGATATTCTTTATCGTGACCGCTGTCATCAATGCCGTCAGCCGCAGCAGCCGCTTTGACATGGCGCAGATCCGCGGCCTCTTTACCGGCAGCCTGGGATTCATGACGCTCTTTGCCCTGCTGGACTATTTCCTGGTCTGATGAATTTTGTAAGGAGGAAAAGCAATGTCAAAGCTTTCTTTGAATGAGGCATATGAGAACAGGATTTACGCAGACCGGGCAAGAGCCGCCGCCGCTCTGGCTGCCATGATCGCCGGCAGACGGGACAGTAAATATACAGTAGAGGTAAAAAGCGGTGTTCTGCCGCCTGGATTCCCGGATATCATTGCTGCCGATCCCCGTCTGCTGCCGGCGGTCGATCACATTCACATGACAAATGTCTCTGGAAGCGGGCAGAATGTGCGTGTCACCATGGATGTGACCTATACAGATATTCTTCCGGGTACCGTGGAAATAGCAGACAGCCCGGGTGCCTTCCGCAAAGCGGCCCTGCTGGCAGCACGCCGCCATAACCGGACATTTGCGGCTGTATTTCCGGCTCAGATAGAGCAGGATATTAAAATGGAAACAGATGCAGCGCTGAACAGCAGCGACTTTATCAATACAGGGCTGCGGTCCTGTCAGCATGGTTTTAGTAAAATAGAAGGATCCGGCTGGCGGGCCGCAGTATGGAATATGAGCTATCGTTTCTCCTACCGGCAGTGGCGCAGCAGAAGCCGGCTGGGAACAGCTGAGGCAGAACGGATAGCTGCCATGATCCGCTCTTCCGGACAGGAGGACTGGCGCCGGGCTTATGAGCTGGTCCGCTGGTGCGTGGAAAACTGGACCTACGGCAGAGATGAAGCTGCTCCGGGAGAAGAATATACATTTTACGGCGCTCTTCTCAACCACAAGGCAGTCTGCATGGGATTTTCCCTTGCCCTCTGCAGGATATTCGACATTCTGGGCATTCCCTGCCGCTATGTCACCGGCCGGCGCAAGGGAGGAAGCGGCGGTCATGCCTGGAACATGATCTTCCTGCGGGGCGGCTGGTTCTACCTGGATTTAACAGACGCCATCGCCATGAAGGATCCCCTGTACCGCTGGGGTTTTACAGAACTGGATGACCGCGTCCTGGACATACCCTGCAGCGAAAGGCTGCAGTGCAATTGCAGCGCTGATTTTATCCGCAGCAGACTGGGCGGCAGGAATGCCGCCTGATTTTGTATAAAGAAAAAGACAAAAATAATTCCAATAATTCCTATTGACATAATAGGTTTACTATGATAATATTCAATTATCCTCATTACAGGGTATGGAGGAGACAGCCAGAGAAAGGCTGATCCTCCATTTCCTCAAAGCTGATAATCATTTTATTTAGATAAAGGAGAAGGAACGATGATCAATCTGTTTGAGTTATTACTCAGAGCAAACTTCCGCTGCGGACGAATGTGTTACTCTCGCGCGGATCGTATGGCATCTGCAGAGTACTCAGGCCCTGCAGATTGATAGAGGCTCTTTATCAGGAAGCCGGTATGCCAGATCCGCCCGGGAGATATGCCAGCAGCATTTCCGGGCATTTTTTATGCCTGTGTAGAAGAAAAAAAGAAAACAATCGCATTATAAAAAAGGAGAATATACAATGAGTAATTATAGATTCGAGACACTTCAGATTCATGTAGGACAGGAACAGGCAGACCCGGCAACAGATTCCAGAGCAGTTCCCATTTATCAGACGACCTCCTATGTATTCCATAACGCCCAGCATGCGGCTGACCGCTTTAATCTTCGCGACGCTGGTAATATCTATGGACGTCTGACAAACTCCACAGCAGTTGTTCTTGAGAAGAGAATAGCGGCCCTGGAGGGCGGCAGCGCAGGTCTTGCGGTGGCATCCGGCGCGGCAGCAGTCACATATGCCATCACCGCTCTTGCAAAGGCCGGTGACCATGTCGTAGCCCAGAAGACTATTTACGGCGGTTCCTACAACCTGCTCAAGGTTACCCTGGCAGGGCTTGGCATCCAGACAACCTTCGTAGACGCGCACAATCTGGAAGAGGTTGAGAATGCCATACAGGATAACACAAAGCTGGTTTATCTGGAGACCCTGGGCAATCCCAACAGCGACATTCCTGATGTAGACGCCATCAGCGCGATCGCTCACAAGCACGGCCTGCCGGTAGTAGTTGATAATACATTCGGCACTCCTTATTTCTTCCGCCCGCTGGAGCACGGTGCAAATATCGTCGTACATTCCGCCACAAAGTTCATAGGCGGCCATGGCACGACACTGGGCGGCATTATCGTTGACGGCGGCAACTTTGACTGGGCCGCAAGCGGAAAGTATCCGCAGCTGTCCGCTCCCAACGAGAGCTACCACGGCATCTCCTTCGTAGAAGCAGCCGGACCGGCAGCCTTTGTTACCTACATACGCGCCATCCTTCTCCGTGATGAGGGAGCGACTCTTTCTCCCTTCAACGCCTTCATTCTCCTGCAGGGCGTGGAGACTCTTTCCCTGAGACTGGAAAGACATGCCGAGAATACAAAGAAAGTAATAGAATATCTGCAGACAGAGCCTCTGGTAGAGAAGATAAATCATCCTTCCCTGCCTGAGCATCCGGATCATGAGCTTTACAAGAAGTACTTCCCCAACGGCGGAGCATCCATTTTCACATTCGAGATAAAGGGCGGACAGAAGGAAGCCTTTGAATTTATCGATCACCTGGAGCTCTTCTCCCTGCTGGCCAATGTAGCGGATGTCAAGAGCCTGGTTATCCATCCTTACACCACAACGCATGCAGAGCTTTCCCCCGAGGAGCTGGCAGACCAGAACATCAAGGTGAACACTATCCGTCTTTCCATCGGCACAGAGAATGCAGACGATATCATTGACGACCTGAAGAAGGGCTTCGACGCAGTCCGTGCCCTGTAAATTACGCGGGCAGTGAGTCGAACGGACATGATTGCATGTCCGCTCGACGAAAGCCGCGATAACGGGCGAAAAAGCGCAAAGCGTGTTTCGTCTCGTGGTAATCCCGACTCCATCCTTCTAAACATACACCTTCTTTGACCCCAAAAAGGAGCAGGCTTTCCCAAAGCGGAAAGCTCTGCTCCTTTTTTATTCTCAATATTGTGCTGCCTATAGCAATTTCCGGCCTGGATGGGCTAAAATGAAAACGGACCTTAAAGGGTTCGTTTTCAGCATTTTAGAAAGAAAAGGAGAGCGGTCATGCGATTTGTAAGACAAATGGATTCGGACCGGCTGTATATGGCCCTGGAAGAGGGAGAGCAGGCGGCGTCTTTCGTCTATATTCCGGGCTGCGGTTTTCTGCCGCAGGATCTTCCGGCAGGCGGGACCATTGAGATTCCGGCTGACCAGGCGCAGACTTATATTTTGAAGATGGAGGAGGAGATGGACCGGCAGCTGGCGCTGGCGGCGGACATCGCAAAAAAGGCTCATCAGGGTCAGAAAGATAAGGGCGGACAGGACTATTTTACGGCCCATGTATCGGTCGTGGCGAAAAAGGCCGGACAGTTTGGGGATAAAAGGGCGCAGGCGGCCGGTTATCTGCACGATGTGGTGGAAGATACCCCCTGGACATGCCAGGAACTGGTCAGCGCGGGCGTGCGGCCGGATATAGCAGCAGCCGTGGGGCACCTTACCCGTCCCGAGGGCGCAGACTATATGGATTATGTAGAAAAACTGCGGTCTGATCCCATCGCAGCCAAAGTAAAATTGGCTGACCTGGCCAATAATATGAACCTTTCCCGACTGGGCCATGAACCCACGGACAAGGACAGGGCAAGGGCGGATAAATACCGGCGGGCCCTGGTCCTGCTGCTGTACGGCTTCCGCCAGGATTAAAGCAGGACCTGATTGTTTATGACCAGATCAAAATCCATGTGCAAATAGTTGGCGGCCCGCTTGCACAGGAGCATCCGGTCCATGAAGATCTCGAAATATTCGGCGATCTCACTGTAGGACGTATCCAGGGAGAGGGCCAGGGTGATTGCTGTTTTGGCCGGGCTGATGGTCAGGGATGATTCGTAGACAGAATAGTTGACCCGGTCGTGGATGTCGAATTTCGTAACGTCCGCTTCCTGAACCCGGGTCCTGCGCACATCAGATTTGTCGGCCAGGATCAACGCTGCGGAGATATCGCTGACCGGCACGCCGCTGCCCTCATCATGGTTGCCGATCGCGCAGATGATCTGGGCTATATCATCCGCCTTGAATTCCAGCCTGTTAAGGATCTGAAAGGCCATGATCGCGCCGGACTGACTATGGTCCACACGGTTTATGACATTGCCGATGTCATGCAGCCAGGCAGCGGAAAGAGCCAGGTCTACTGTGTGAGGATCCTTGCCGATGGATGTCAGGATATATTGGGTCTGTCTGGCTACGACCGTTATATGGGCAAAACTGTGTTCTGTATAATGCAGAGCCCGCATAGAAGCATTCTGCTGCCGAATGTAGCTCTGCACATCGGGATCGTTTTTTACTAACTGAAAGTATGGAAAGTTTTCGGGATATGTGTACATGATCTGCCTCCATGATCTTACCGGCAGGCCGGCCTGATTTTCTTAGAATAAGCCAAAATCCGATGAAGATGCAAGGAAAGCACAGAAATTATAGAAAGATTTTACAAGAACCATACACAGGGGAGGATATCATAAAGTGATTATACATACTGGCATGCGGACCGACATTCCGGCCTTTTATACACCCTGGCTGCTTGGCCGCCTGCAGGAAGGCTTTGTCCTCGTGCGCAGTCCCTATGACCCGCAGACCCTGACCCGCTATGATCTGTCTCCCTCCTTGGTGGATCTGCTCTGCTTCTGCAGCAAGAATCCGGCCCCGCTGCTGGATCACATGGATGCCCTGAAGCGATATGAGACATACTGGCATGTAACGATCACCCCCTACGGGCCGGAGATAGAACCGGGTCTGCCGGATAAAAGGAATGTCATCCGGACTTTTCAGGAACTTTCCCGCAAGGTGGGACCGGACCGGGTCGTCTGGCGCTATGATCCCATATTTGTCGACGAGGTCTATACAGAGGGGCGGCACCTGGAGGCTTTCGCGAAGATGGCCCGGGCTCTGGAAGGATATACCCGTGTCTGCATTATCAGCTTTATTGACCTGTATGCAAAGGTCCGCCGCAATTTCCCTCAGGTTCGGGAGGTAGAGACCCGGCAGCGCATAGAGCTGGGCAGGGAAATGGTCCGCATTGCTGCCGGCTGCGGCATGACGCTGCGTACCTGCAGCGAGGGGGATGAGCTGGCCGCCTGGGGAGCAGATTGCCGGGGCTGCATGACGCGGGAGGTCTATGAGCAGGCCCTGGGCCGTCGCCTCATTTTCCCCAGGCAGAGCAGCGGGAGAAAAGGATGTGCCTGCTGGCTTGGAGCGGACATCGGAGCCTATGACAGCTGCGGCCATTTCTGCCGGTACTGCTATGCCAATTCCAGCCGGGAAAATGTACTCCGCAATCGTAAAATGCACGATCCTGCGTCCCCTCTGCTGATAGGGTATCCGCAGAGCACAGACCGGATCCGGCAGGCCAGGCAGGAATCCTGGCTGGACCGGCAGATGAGTATATTTGATCTGTCATGATGGATATAAATGACATTTTCTCTCCTTTAAAAATGTTGACAAAAATTGTGGTAACAGGTATATTTAGAATAACACGGAAAAGAAAAATCTGATATCGGATGCAAAGCGGCAGCCGGAATAATTTGAAAAGGAGGACGGTCCAATGGAGAATCGTTATAAAGGAACCCAGACAGAGAAGAATCTGGAAACCGCGTTTGCGGGTGAATCCCAGGCAAGAAACAAATATACCTATTTTGCTTCCGTAGCAAAGAAGGAAGGCTATGAGCAGATCGCGGCTCTGTTCCAGAAGACAGCTGATAATGAGAAAGAGCACGCCAAGATGGGGTTCAAGGAGCTGGGCGGAATCGGCGATACCGCGGCCAATCTCCTTTCCGCGGCAGAAGGCGAGAACTATGAGTGGACCGACATGTATGCCGGCTTCGCAAAAACTGCTGAAGAAGAGGGCTTCAGGACTCTGGCCGCAAAGTTCAGAATGGTGGCCGCCATCGAGAAGCACCATGAAGAACGTTACCGCGCCCTGCTGAACAACGTAGAGACAAAGCAGGTATTTGAGAAGAGCGAAGTTAAGGTATGGGAGTGCCGCAACTGCGGACATATCATTGTCGGAACAAAAGCACCTGAGAAATGTCC
This sequence comes from uncultured Eubacteriales bacterium, assembly GCA_900317095.1. Taxonomy (GTDB): domain Bacteria; phylum Bacillota; class Clostridia; order Lachnospirales; family Lachnospiraceae; genus UBA2912. The sequence continues at coordinate 6,715 of ONFL01000136.1, forward strand.
GGTATGCGACCATCCGAAGAGCTACTTCGAGGTAAACGCAGAGAATTATTAATATAAAAAGGCGCGTTCGCAGACAGAAGCGCCGTTCCGTATAAGAAACAGGGCACTTATGCATATCAACCTGCATGGGTGCCCTGCTTTTTTATGTAATGAGTCTGCTTTCCTGCCGGATCCTGACAAGCTGGAGAAATAATGAGGGCCTGACGGGCACGGCGTTGTCCGGCAGGATTGTTGCATATGCAACAGCAGCTTTCCGGTAATCTGTTATACTTTTCATCAGACAGGAAATGTGATCCGGGTCCGTCCGGATTTTCTATAAGAAAGGAATGAAAAGTTATGAGCAGGTTTTTAGCACCGATCCACCAGATCATGTATAACAAGATCATGCTGCAGGAGCAGCTGACCGACCGGATCCTGGAGTATGCGGACCGGATAGGTCAGAGCGAGGTACGGGCTGCTGTTGCCGGTAAATACGGCGAAGCCGACCGCCGGCCTCTGGAGGAATCCATAGATCTTCAGAATATTCATGGCTGGCTGGAGAGCCGAATCGGAGGCGCGGAGCGCCGCTACGCCTGCGCGGTAACTCTGCTGCTTGCGGGACATCCGGAGAGACTTGGACAGCTGCAGGAACAGGTCCGCGTTTTTGGCGCGGAACACCCGGCAGAGGAAGGCATCAGCGCAGGCCAGGCACTGGATTATTTTAATCTGAACCTCCTGAATGGCATGCCCTGTGACCGAGTGATAGAGGTCTGCGGCAGCGACGCACAGAAGGTTGTTTATCGTGAGCTGATAGACAAGCACAGTGATTTCTGGACAGAAGCCGGAGGAGACGGGGAGAACTATTATATCCTCCGTACAGCTCTGGTTTCCGGCATGCTGGGCAGCGCCTTCGAATATGTAAAGAATGATAATGATGAATATGAGATCAGAAAGGCAGCAGCATGAATACCATAGAAATATTAATGCAGGAGCATGAGCGGATCCGGGAGTTTATAAAGGTCGTCCGCAAAGCCTGCTGCAGGGTTCTGGAGGGAGAAAAGCCAGACACCGCGGATTTTCGCGATATGGCCCGTTTTATGAGCCGGTATGCAGACAATCATCATCACAAAAAGGAAGAAGATATCCTTTACAAGAAGATGATGGAAGAGTGCGGTCCGGCAGCAGAGCAGCTGATCCGCAGCGGCATGCTGGTAGAGCATGATATGGGCCGCTTTCACCGCAAAGAGCTGGAGGAAGCCCTGAACCGTTATGACAAGACCGCTTCTACAGAGGATCTTCTGGAGATCGTCGTCAATGCCGGCCAGTGGTGCGATCTTCTGACCCGACATGTCGATAAGGAAGACCAGGTCGTCTATCCCTTCGGGAAAAGGGCTCTGCGCCCGGAGAGTATGGCAGCTGTCGATCGGATCATGGAGGAGCATGAGGCATTAAAAGAGGTGCGGGAAGAAGACCGGCAGTACCTGTCCCTTCTGAAAGAGCTGGAAAAGAAATATTAAATACTGGCAGCAGAGCGGCATCTGAAACAGATAAAAGTCTTGACATTTATCGGGAAAACACGGACAATGAAGTCATCACTGTGCATCATCTGGAGTGCTGCAGACTATAATATGACTTATGGAGGAATAAGATATGTCCAAAGATGATTATCTGATCGTGACGGATGCCTGCTCGGATATTATTCCGGAATATGCTGATAAAGAGAACATTCTGGTCGTTCCTATGGAAGTGACCATGACGGACGGGGCGAAATTCGACGCCACTTATGATAACGCTAATATGGATCTGGAAGAGTTCTATGATAAGATTCGCAATGGGGATTTTGCTTCTACAGCCGCCATCTCTCCGCAGCGCTACCTGGATTTCTTCCGTCCCCTGCTGGCCCAGGGCCATGACATTCTCTACAACTGCTTTACATCCGGCATGTCCAGCACATACGAGAATGCACTTCTGGCAAGGCAGATTCTGCTGGAGGAATTCCCTGACCGCAGAATGTTTATCGTGGACAGCCTGGGCGCCACGGGCGGGATGGGTTACCAGACTTACATTGCAGCCCTGAACCGGGCCAAGGGTATGAAACTGGAAGACAATGCAAAATGGCTGGAAGACACCCGTCTGCACCTGGCTTACACATGGGTCGTCAGCGACCTTATGCATCTGAACCGGGGCGGCCGTCTTTCCAAAGCGGCAGCCATTGTCGGTACGACCCTGCAGATCAAGCCTGTAGGCGACATAGACGACAATGGTAAACTGGTATCCATAGGCAATGTCCGCGGCCGCAAGGCTTCTATCCACAGACTGTGCAAGATGCTTGAAGAGAGCATAGATAATCCTGAAGATTACCCTGTTCTGGTCTGCCATTGCGACTGCCCGGAAGACGCTGAGCTTTTAAAGAAGCTGATCCTGGATTCCGGCAAGGCCAGCGATGTTGTCATCGGCAGGACCGGTCCTGTAGTCGGAACGCATCTGGGCCCCACAGGCCTCACCTGTTTTTACTTCTGCACAAAGCGTCTGACCAAAATCTGAGCCGGATCCAAAGAAGAAGGATATGAATTATATGAATTGTAAAAAGTATTTCTGACATATCTCAAAGTGTTTGTAAATAGGGACAGAAATAAGACAATTTATATCCTTCAAAAAACTTGACAAATCCATTTATCTGGAATAAAATATATCATGCGTCGCAAGTGCTGTAAGGCACGGGTGCATGTTTATACGGGTCTGTAGCTCAGTTGGATAGAGCAA
>ONFL01000120.1 GCA_900317095.1 uncultured Eubacteriales bacterium
CATAATAATGGCCTTCTATGTGCCTGTCCAGCACGCCCTTGTAAATGAGATGGGTCATCATATGCCGCTGCTTATTGCGCCCTTCATCCCCGTAGGTCACCGTATCGCCGGAAAGGAGCTGAATGAAGAGGGCGTTGTTCTCCGGCCAGGAGCTGTCCGCCTCTATGGTATCCAGCTTCATTTTTATCTCTATCTTATCCTCCGGCGTAAAATAGAGGAAAAGACGGTCTTTCTTGGTAATCTGCGACTGAAGCGGGTATTCTGTCCCGTTCACCACAAGCACAAAGGCCTCCGGCGAGTAAACAGGCACAAGGCGCGGATCCTCGCCGGTCTCTTCCTTGACGGTCTCTATCTTGTCAAAAGCCCGATCCATGATGTCCTGCACGTCTTCCCGGAGAATATTTCCATAATAGAAATCGGGATTTTTCTGGCCGCGCACGCAGGAATACACGTCGCCGCTGCGCTCCAGCAGATAGAACTTTGTACCGCAGTTGTCGCAGTTCGTGCAGTACTCCGGCCCAAATTCCTTAAACCAGGCGCCGCGCAGGCCGCCCTCCAGCTCCGTTCCCAGAAAGGCATCGCGGATCCTGTGGAAAAATTCCACCTGTCCATCCTCGCTGAGCGCGTGCAGCAGGCCCAGGGAATTGTACTCGAAGCCGATCATGAAGTTAAAATCGTTCATATCCAGGCAGGTCTGCCGGTGCAGCTTCCAGATATCGGCTATGATCTGGTCCGTATGGGCCGCGTGCTCCTGGAAAATGGTCGCGGAAACCTTCTTTTTGCAGTCTATCTGCGCCAGGCTGGAAACATTTTCCATGATCTGCTCCAGTGTATCCTGCCCGCCCTTGCCTACGCGATACTGGCGGTGCAGAGACAGGGGCAGATCCAGTGAGCCCGACACGCTGACATGATAATCCTTTATCGTGTCCAGATGCGGCTTAAGATTATAAAGGTTTGTCTTTATATGAGGCGTTCCCACTGTAAAGCCGTGTGACTGCAGCAGAACACGGTTGTCCTCATAGTATCCGGCTATATAAGCGATCAGCCTGCGGAATTCTTCGGCAGGAAGAGTCGTCACTTCACCTCCGTGCAGGGAAATGTTAAAGGGGATATATCCTTTGTCCCACAGCTTTTGCACAGCCTGCTCCAGAGTATCCGCCGCGTCCATGCCGCCGTACTCTTCCACGGTATTATCTTCCAGATAACAGTAACGACAGGCCATGCTGCAGTTCATGGTCGGCACATAAAGCAGATGAATAAATTTATACTGAATCGGAGATCCCTCCTGTCCCTTTCTCATTCTCCGCCGGATCAGTGGTAGTTGACATCCGTCGGTGACTCCTTGAAAGCCCGCGAATTTACAGTGCAGGTCGTAGGCAGCGTAATGCTGTAAAGACTGTCGCACTGGCGGAAGGCAGAGCTTCCTATCGATTGCATTGTAGAAGGGATAGTCACATCTGCCAGGTGCGAACAGCCGTAAAAGGCGTGGGCGTGGATCTCTGTCACACCCTCCGGGATGGTAATGGCCTGCAGGCTGGAGCAGTTTTCAAATGTTTCCGCCCTGATCTCCTTTATATTCGGAGGCAGCTGTATGTCCTTCAGCGACCGGCAGCCGGAAAAGGCACCGCCGCGGATATCCAGTATAGACTGGGGGATGGTTATATGCTGCAGGGTAAAGGCATTGCGGAAGGAGCCGCCGCGCAGTCCCAGGATCGGTTTCCCGTTATGGGTGTCGGGAATCTCTGCCTGATTCAGGCTGGTCAGGCAGACCGTATAGAAATGGACGTCATAGCCGTCCCCATACTCCGATGGCTCATAGATAATATGGGGTTTCGCAAAAAGCAGCAAGCTGAGCGCCGCCGCTATAAAGGGGATGGCGATCAGAAAACGCATTTTGGGAGTTCTCTGGCTGAGCACCTCGGCTGCCGCAAACTCCATATCCTCATCCTGCCTCGCTTTTATCTGCCGGCGTACCTCCGCCCGGGGATTTATGCCCTTAAAATAATAGAGCAGCAGGATCAGAAAGACGATCAGCAGGATGACCGCGACGGCGATGGACAGGTGGAAAAATGAAATCACGATGACTCCCACCAGAACAGCCGCCAGCAGAGCAGTGGAGATCAGCCTCCTTTTCCTGGTGCCCGGCGTGTCTTCCTTCTTCATGTCAAAGCCCAGGTTCTCCATCTGCCCGTCTATAATCTCATTGAGAATCTGATCCTCTTTTTTGATGTACATATCCGGAAACTGCACCGGATTGCCCATGGCAGGGGATTCCTGTGCCGGATCCTCGAAGCTGCCGGGCATAGGCTGCACAAAATTTCCGCCGTGCGCCTGGTCGTATTCAAAGAGCGTCTTCGCGTCCATGGCCCGGAAATCCTGGGGCGTTCCGTTTCGCGGCAGACTTACATTGCCTGACATGTCAGCCGTGCTGGCACCTCCGTTCTTGCCGGTGGTGACGGTCTTGCCGGGAGCGGCTTGACTTTCGCCGCCCTCCTTCCGTTTTTTAACGACCCTGTAGATAATATACAGAAATATAATAAGACCAATAATACTCATGCTTAACTCCCTGATCCTCTTCTCTCCTGTTATAAGAGATGATAACAGACGAAAGTAAAGCAATGGTCATATAATTGTAAAATGCAGCGCATAATTCAGTCGTCGGCCTCATCGTCCGCCGACGTTTCGTAGACTGTTCTCCTGCGGGCCATCTGGTCGCTTTCCAGATACTCATCATATGTTGTCCGCTTATCGATCAGGGACCCGTCCGGAAGGATCTCCATGATGCGGTTGGCCGTGGTCTGTACAACCTCGTGGTCGCGGCAGGCGATCAGCTCTATGCCCGGGAATTTCTTCATGCCGTCGTTGAGGGCGGATATGGATTCCATGTCCAGGTGGTCTGTCGGCTCATCAAATATCAGCACATTGGCTCCGCTGATCATCATCCGCGACAGCAGGCAGCGAACCTTCTCGCCTCCGGAAAGGACCCGTACAGACTTCATGCTGTCCTCGCCCGGGAAGAGCATGCGGCCCAGATAACCGCGTACATAAGCGGCATCCTTTATCTGGGAATACTGGGCCAGCCACTCAGTGATCGTACAGTCCTGGTCAAATATTTTCGTATTATCCCTGGGAAAATAGGCCCGGGAGGTCGTCACGCCCCACTTAAAGCTTCCCTCGTCCGGATCCAGCTCTCCCATGAGGATCCTGAAAAGCGTGGTCCTCGCCAGCTCCGTCCCTCCAACGAAGGCGATCTTGTCCTCATGCTGTACCACAAAGGAAATATGATCCAGGACTTTGACCCCGTTGACGGTCTTTGTCAGATTCTCCACTGTCAGGATGTCATTGCCGATCTCCCGGTCGGGTTTAAAGGCAATATAGGGATAGCGGCGGCTGGAGGGCCGGATGTCCTCCAGCTGGATCTTCTCCAGGGCCCGCTTCCTGGACGTGGCCTGCTTAGACTTGCTGGCGTTGGCAGAAAAGCGGGCGATGAATTCTTTCAGCTCCTTAATCTGTTCTTCCTTCTTCTTGTTGGCTTCCTTCATCTGCCGGACCATCAGCTGGGAGGATTCATACCAGAAATCATAATTCCCGGCATAGAGACGTATCTTGCCGTAATCTATATCGGCTATATATGTGCAGACTTTATTGAGGAAATAGCGGTCATGGGATACGACGATCACCGTATTCTGGAAATCTATCAGAAAATCCTCCAGCCAGGCTATGGCATCCAGGTCCAGATGGTTTGTCGGCTCGTCCAGGAGCAGGATGTCCGGACTGCCGAAAAGAGCTCTGGCCAGCAGCACCTTTACCTTCTGCGGGCCGGCCAGCTCTCCCATCTTCTTCTGGTGCAGGTCTGTCTCTATCCCCAGGCCGTTTAAGAGGGACTCAGCGTTCGACTCTGCCTCCCAGCCGTCCATCTCAGCAAATTCCGCTTCCAGCTCCGAAGCCCGGATCCCGTCCGCCTCGGAAAAATCCTCTTTTGTATAGATGGCGTCCTTCTCCTTCATGACCTCCAGCAGATGGGCATTTCCGCCGATCACCGTCTCCAGGGCGGTCCGGTCATCATACTTGAACTGATCCTGCTCCAGAAAAGAAAGGCGCTGGCCGGGTGTTATGATAACCTGGCCGGCGCTTGTATCTATCTGTCCTGACAGGATCTTGAGAAATGTAGACTTACCGGCGCCGTTGGCGCCGATGATGCCGTAACAATTGCCTTCCGTGAATTTTATATTAACGTCTTCGAAGAGAGCCTTTTTGCCGACTCTCAGGCTTACATTTGCTGCCTCGATCATTTCATCTTTACCTCACTGGGGAATCATTTTTTGCAGTTCACTCAGCCTTTCATTATACAGAAATGTCCCCGGATTGCAAGACCTCAAGGCAGGCATGTCAAAATATCAGATCAGTCCTATCGTACGCGCGGCAAGAATGGCCTCACCCTTACTGGATACCTGCAGCTTCTTATAGTTCTGCTTAATGTGATAGCGCACGGTCTCCGGCTTCATATCCAGGGCGGCCGCTATCTGCGGTACGCTGTAGCCCTTGGCCTGCAGCCTGAGAATATTAATGCCCTTCTGAGAAAATTCTGTTAGCCGGGCCGTCTCCTCCTGCAGATAATTCGGATAGAGCTCCGCCTGTTTTTTCACTTCCTGCAGGATCTGCGCCAGCCAG
>ONFL01000119.1 GCA_900317095.1 uncultured Eubacteriales bacterium
GCAAGGGAGTTTCCTATATGGAGAATCAGGCCGGATGGCACGGCAAGGCTCCCAATGATGAGGAATATAAGATCGCTATGGATGAACTGGAGAAGGAAGGAGCCCTGTTATGTCAGAAGTAAAGAAAATCGCAACCAGAGAGAGCTATGGCAATGAACTGGTAGAACTTGGAAAAGAGCATGAAGACCTGATCGTTCTTGACGCTGACCTGGCAGGAGCGACAAAGACAGCCACCTTCAAGAAAGCATTTCCTCAGCGGCACATAGACTGCGGCATCGCGGAAGCAGATATGATGGGAATCGCGGCAGGTCTTGCTGCGACCGGCAAGGTTCCCTTTGCCAGCTCCTTCGCTATGTTTGCGGCAGGCCGTGCCTATGAACAGGTCCGCAACAGCATAGGCTATCCCCATCTGAACGTAAAGATCGGGGCAACCCATGCAGGTATTTCCGTCGGTGAAGACGGCGCCACCCACCAGTGTCTGGAAGACATAGCACTCATGCGGGTCATCCCCGGCATGACTGTCATTAATCCTTCAGATGATGTAGAGGCAAGAGCGGCAGTGCGGGCAGCTTATGAGATGAAGGGTCCAGTATACCTGCGTTTTGGAAGACTGGCTGTTCCGGTTATAAACGACCGCCCGGATTATAAGTTTGAGATCGGCAAGGGGATCCTCCTCAGAGAGGGAAAGGATCTGACCATAGCCGCCACCGGTCTCTGTGTCAACAGCGCGCTGGAGGCAGCAGCTATGCTGGAGAAGGATGGCATCAGGGCGGAGGTTATAAACATCCATACCATAAAACCGATCGATGAGGATCTGCTTTGCGCGTCGGCTAAGAAGACCGGCCTGGTATTCACTGCGGAGGAGCATTCCGTGATCGGCGGTTTTGGCAGCGCGGTCGCAGAAGTTCTGGCTGACAAGTGTCCCACAAGGGTTGTCCGCATTGGTGTATATGACCAGTTCGGTGAATCCGGCCCCGCTGTAGAGCTTCTTCATAAGTACCAGCTTGACGGAGAGGGCATCTATGCGCAGATCAGGGCGGTTCTGAATAAATAAGCAGGCAGGCCGTATTTAAAGAATAAAAATAAGCTATAAGATGAAGCTAAAAGAGCAGGAGGCGCTGCCGGACAGGTTCCGGCAGCGCCTCCTTTTTTGGGGCAGCGATAACGGGTGGACATGCATGCATCTTGTGCAGCGAGCTGTCCGCGTAAAAAAAGAGGACGTTCCCCAAAAAGGGAACGTCCTCTGAACGGACTTTATGATCCGTCAGACATCAGATCTGATTATTTTGTAAGGCCCATGGGAGCGTCTGTGAAGATGCGGACATCCATTTCCTTAACGTCCTTCATGATGGGCTTGAAGTCCATAAGTGCAAGAACGTCTTTCTCAAGATCTACGCCGGGAGCAACTTCCTTGAGCTCAAGACCTTCAGGAGTCAGTACGAATACGGCACGCTCTGTTACATAGGTAACTTCCTGGCCGGATTCGTTAGCAAATTCAGCGGAGAATGTGATCTGCTCAACATTCTTGATGAACTTCTTAACTTTTCCTTCCTGGTCGATGACGAGCTTGCCGTTCTCAACATGCTCTTTCAGTCCGCCAGTGGTGAAAGTACCGCAGTAAACAACCTTGTGTGTAGGCTGTGTAATATTGATGAAACCGCCGCATCCTGCAATCTTCGGTCCGAACTTGGAAACGTTGATGTTGCCGGCTTCGTCGCACTGTGCAAGTCCGAGGAAGGCAATGTCAAGGCCTGCGCCGTCATAGAAGTCGAACTGATAGTTCTGAGGAAGAACTGCCTCGGGGTTGGTTGTAACACCGAAATCCTTGCCGCCTGCCGGAACACCGCCGATGGTACCGGACTCAGTAGTAAGAACCATGCCCTCGATACCTTCTTCAGCTACGATGTTGGCAACACCTTCGGGGATACCGATACCAAGGTTAACAACAGCGCCGGGCTTAAGCATCTCTGCGCAGCGGCGGGCGATGATCTTTCTGTTGGACATAGCCATCGGAGGGATCGCACCCAGAGGGATTCTCTTCTCGCCTGAATACTCAGGTCTGTACTGGGAACCCGTAGTCTGCTTCTGGTTCTCGGGCTGAGCAACAACGATAGCATCTACATAGATGCCGGGGATCTTTACAAGACGAACATCAAGCTGGCCGTTGTCAACAACCTGCTCTACCTGAACGATAACCTTGCCGCCGTTGGTCTTGGCTGCCTGAGCTACGGAAAGAACATCGGCGATAACGCCTTCCTTCTCGCATGTGCAGTTGCCGTTCACATCAGCGTATGTAGCGCGGACAACAGCTACATCGATCTTTCTGGAAGGATAGAAGAGGTATTCTTCGTTGTTAAGGTTGATAAGCTGAACAACGTCGCCTTTCTCTCTTGCCTTGTCGTTGAGCTTGCCGCCTTCGAGACGGGGATCTACGAAAGTCTTAAGACCGATCTTGGAAACAACGCCGGGACGCTTTGCAGCGCACTCACGGAAATATTCGGAAATAACGCCCTGCGGTAAGTTGTAGCCGGCAATCTTATTATCGATGATAAGCTTCTGCATTCTGGGCTCCATGCCGTAATGTCCGCCGATAACGGTGTCAAGCAGGCCCTCCTCTGCAAGGTGGTTAAGCATTCCCTCGCCGCTGTCGCCCTGTCCTGCAGCATACAGAAGGGTCAGTCCGGTCGGCTTGTGGTCTTCAAGATAAACTTCCTGGATACCCTTAGCAACTTCTTCAGGGAAAGCAGCACCAACGAATCCGTTGAATGCGATGGTATCGCCATCTTTGATAAGTTCACGAGCTGCTTCCTGAGCTGTCATAATCTTAGGCATTTTTCAATTCCTCCTAATAAATAAATTTCATCTGACAAAATAATGTCAGACTTAAAACCTTACGTATGTATTATAGGTTATTTCCCTTCTATTTGTAAACAGTTTTTTGTAAATAAACGAAAAATAAATCTTAAAATACCGTAAAATATTAAATATAATTACCAATTAAATAAATTCGCCTCCATAAAATATGTAAATTATTTTTTTATGGACCGAAAAGAGGTTTAACGAGCTGTTGGTTTTTCCGGACTTTTTTTCATATCAGAAAGCTGAAGGCCCCGGCAGCAGGACAAAGCATGATTTCTCATTTTATATGTGAGCCCTTTTTAGATATAATTGCTGTTTTGAAGAATTTATCAGTACAATACCTGCTATTTAATGATATATTAATAGTATTAAGCAGGCGGTATTAAACAAGCCGGATTTTCAAGGAAGGGAGGAAGACCTGTGGATATCAAGATGGAAGTTTCTCAGCAGATTGTCCTGTCTCAGAAGATGATTCAGTCTGCAAGAATTCTGCAGATGAGTTCGCAGGAGCTGGAGGATTATTTAAACGAAACTGCCATGGAGAACCCGGTGGTCGAGGTTGAGGAAAAATACGATCCGGGTGATGAGCGTCAGGATCTGTCGAGAAAACTGGAGTGGCTGGAGGGAAGCGATGAGCAGAACCGCATTTATTATTCCCAGGACAATGATGAGGATGATAAGCAGGGAGTGCAGAATCTGTCAGATAACCGGGGAGAAGATCTTGGCGAGTATCTGGAGAGCCAGCTGATGGTGCCTGCGCTAAGCGATCAGGAGCGGCAGGTTGCGTCCTATCTGATCGGTATGCTGGATGCCAGGGGTTATTATACGGAAGACCCGCAGGAGAGCGCGCGCAGGACCGGGAGCGATGAGGGCACTGTGCTGCGGATGCTTCACCTGATCCAGACATTCGACCCGGCGGGAGTCGGCGCCCGGAATCTGAGTGAATGTCTTCTTCTGCAGATGGACCGGCGGGAGATCAGTGATCCGACAGCCCGTAGGATTGCGGAGGAATATCTTCCGGAGATTGCCCGCAACAGACTGCCGTCTGTAGCTAAGAAGATGAAGGTTTCCGTGGATGAAGTCCAGCGGGCTCTGGGGGTGATCCGGACCCTGAATCCCAAGCCTGGCAACAGCTTCAGCTCCAGAGAGAATCTGAAGTATATTGTTCCTGATGTCACAGTGGTGAAGCTGGATGGTTATTTTGAGATCCTTATCAATGAATATATGTATCCTTCCATTCAGATCAGTCCCTATTACAGCAGAATGGCTAAAGAGACCGGCGACAGGGAGACCAGGGAATATATAGACGGCAAGATCCGCCAGGCGGAATGGGTCATGCAGTGCATTTCCCAGAGAAACTCGACCCTGCTGAACGTTGCCAGGTCCATAGTTGACCATCAGATCCGTTTTTTTGAAAAAGGTAAGGGACATCTTGTCCCGCTGCGCATGACAGAGGTCGCGCAGGAGATCGGCATGCATGAATCGACGGTGAGCCGGGCTGTCCGGGATAAATACCTTCAGTGTGCGCATGGGGTATATCCCATGAATTATTTCTTTACCGGCGCAGCCAGCCGGCAGAGCAATGGGGCTTCTGTATCCAGCGACAGGGTCAAGACCATGCTGCGCGATATTATTGATTCGGAGAATCACAATAAGCCATACAGCGACCGGATCCTGTCCGAGATGCTGGCCCGGAAGGGAATAGCGGTATCCAGAAGGACTGTTGCAAAATACAGGGAAAGCATGGGGATCCGTGATGCCAGCGGCCGTAAGGTATTTGATAAGAAGTAGTTTCTCCTGGCGGTATGACTGAGGAATGGAGGCGTTAGCTTGGGAGAGAACAGTTTTATCTTAAAGGGTGACCTGATCTGCAGTATTTCCAGGGATGAGCTGTCGCTGCAGCCGGAGTCCTTCCTTGTCTGCATTGACGGCAGGAGCCGGGGCGTATTCCGGGAAATTCCCGAAGCCTTTCAGGGGCTTCCGTTCCGGGATTTCAGCGGGCAGATGATCATTCCCGGTCTGTGTGACCTGCACACCCATGCTCCCCAGTATGCCTTCCGGGGGCTGGGGATGGACCTGCCTCTGCTGGACTGGCTTGATACCTATGCCTTTCCGGAAGAGATGAGGTATTCTGATCTGGATTATGCAGACAGAGCTTACAGTCAATTCGTAGATGCCCTGGTGAAGAGCCCGACAACGCGGGTCAGCATCTTCGCTACCCTGCATGTACCTGCGACCGTCCTGCTGATGGAGAAGCTGGAGGCGAGCGGTCTGAAAGGCTATGTAGGGAAAGTCAGCATGGACCGCAGCAGTCCGGATTACTACAGGGAGGAGACGGCAGAGGACGCCCTGAGCGCTATGATAGGATGGCTGCGCAGCAGCCGGCTGCAGTTCCGGAATTTTCAGCCTATCATAACGCCCAGGTTTACTCCGTCCTGCACGGATGACCTGATGGAGATGCTGGGGCTGGCCGCCAGGGAGACCGGAGCCCGTGTCCAGTCGCATCTTTCTGAATCACCGGAAGAAGTGGAATGGGTCCGCAGTCTGTGTCCCAGGGCCGGACATTACATAGATACATATCTGCAGCGGGGCATGCTGGATCCGGACAGGCCTTCTATCATGGCCCACAGTGTTTATTCTGACGAATACGAACGCAGGATCATGAGGGAAAATAATGTCTTCGCAGCCCATTGTCCCCAGTGCAATATGAACATTGCTTCGGGTATGGCGCCGGTCAGGCGCTGGCTGGATGAAGGCCTTCAGGCAGGTCTCGGCACAGATGTGGCGGGCGGGGCCACCCTTTCCCTATTCCGGACCATGATGGAAGCAAAGCAGGTATCCTCTATGGTATGGCGGTATCAGGATCACAGCCTGAAACCGCTGACATTTGAGGAAGTATTCTATCTGGCGACGGCGGGCGGCGGCGCCTTTTTCGGAAAGACGGGCAGTTTCCAGCCGGGTTTTGAGCTTGACGCGCTTGTCCTGGACGAGACAGGGCTGCCATCGCCCAGGAAGCTGAGTCTTCGCGAACGTATAGAACGTTTTGCTTTCCTGAGCGGCGAACAATGTGTCAGTCACAAGTTTGTGTCCGGCAGACAGCTGTTTTGATAAAATGAATTTACACGGAGGTGACAATTCATGGAGGTAGGGAATAATATGAAGCGGGTGGACGCCCGCGGCAAGGTTTCCGGCCAGGCGCTTTACACGCAGGATATGATGAACGATCATATGCTTTCGGCGAAAGTGGTCCACTCCACGATCGCCAACGGTCTGGTGCGCTCTTTTGACCTGAAAGAAGCACTGGCGGTGCCGGGTGTGATCGGAATCTACACCTGCTTTGACGTGCCGGATATCAATTTCGGCACGCCCGGTCATCCCTGGTCTGTCGAGGAGGCGCATCAGGATGTGCGGGACCGGCATCTGCTGAACCGCCGCGTCCGCTGCTACGGTGACGATATAGCGGCAGTGATCGCTGAGGATCCTGTTGCCGCGGGGAAGGCAGCAGGGCTTGTGAAGGTTGATTATGAGGAATACGAGCCTCTGGTCAGTGTCGATGACGCTCTCAGGCCGGGCGCGCCTCTCATGCACGAGGAATACCCGGGCAATATATTAAAAGAAACCGGGTTTACGGTCGGCGAGGGAAGCTATGAGCAGGCAGCCGGTTCAGAGGAGGACCTGATTACTTTTGAGCAGACCTATCAGACCCAGCGCGTGCAGCACTGTCATATGGAACTGCCGGTCTCCTATGCCTGGCAGGACACGAATGGCAAGATCACAGTTGTGACTTCCACACAGATCCCGCATATTGTCCGCCGGGTGGTCGGGCAGGCTCTGGGTATCCCCTGGGGAAGTGTCCGGGTGATCAAGCCCTATATCGGCGGCGGTTTCGGCAATAAGCAGGAGGTGCTCTACGAGCCTCTCAATGCCTGGCTGAGCCTGCAGGCCGGCGGCCGTCCGGTCAGGCTGGAGCTGAGCAGAGAAGAGACGTTCTGGGCTACCCGGATCCGGCACGCGATCCGCTTTCATATCAAGGCAGCGGTCCGGCCGGACGGGAGACTTATAGCCAGATCTGTGGATATCCTCTCCAACCAGGGCGGCTACGCTTCTCATGGTCACGCGATCGCAGCCAATGCCAGCAACATGTTCAAGCAGCTCTACCAGGATGAGAAAGTACTGGAAAGTCATGCCATGACCGTCTATACCAGTACAGCGTCAGGCGGGGCCATGCGGGGCTACGGAATACCGCAGGCAGACTTTGCAAGTGAATGTCTGATGGATGATCTGGCAGCACGGCTGGGAATGGATCCCATTGCTTTCAGGAAGATCAACTGCGTCAAAGCCGGCTGGACGGATCCGCATCTGGGATTTTCTTTCAACAGCTACGGCCTGGTTAAATGCATGGACCTGGGCAGGGAGAAAATGCACTGGGACCAGAAGAGAAGAGAATATGCCCATCAGACCGGCCCCCTTCGCCGGGGTATAGGCATGGCCATCTTTATATATAAGGTGGGAGTTTATCCTATTTCCCTGGAGACCGCATCCTGCCGCATGACCCTCAATCAGGACGGTTCTGTGCAGCTGAGCATGGGAGCGACTGAGATCGGGCAGGGCGCGGACACGGTTTTCACGCAGATGGCCAGTGAATCTGTCGGGATCACTGCAGACAGGATCTATATCAATTCCACGCAGGACACGGATACGAGCCCCTTCGACACCGGTGCCTACGCCTCCCGGCAGACCTATGTCAGCGGCAAGGCTATCAAAAAGACAGGAGCTGTCTTTAAGGGCAGGATCCTGGACTATGCGGGGGAAATGCTTTCGCGTCCGGCAGACCAGCTGGATCTGATAGATAATAATATTGTGGATAAGGCAGACGGCCGGCGTCTTCTGGCTATGAGCGACCTGGCAGAAACAGCCCAGTACAGTCTGACCCACTCTGTGCATATTACCGCGGAAGAGACCAGCCAGTGCAAGGAGAATACATTTGCCAGTGGCGCCTGCTTTGCGGAAGTCGAGGTAGACATTCCCATGGGCAAAGTAAAGATCCTGCGGATCATGAATGTTCACGACAGCGGAAGGCTGATCAATCCGCAGCTGGCTGCGGCACAGGTTCACGGCGGTATGAGCATGGGCCTGGGTTATGCTCTGTCCGAAGAACTTCAGTATGATAAGAATGGAAAGCCGCTCAACGGCAATCTTCTGGACTACAAGCTGCCGACATCCATGGATACACCGGATCTGGAAGCGGAATTCGTGCAGCTGGACGACCCCACGGCACCCTTCGGCAACAAGGCGCTGGGCGAGCCGCCGGCTATCCCGGTGGCGCCGGCCGTACGCAACGCGGTCCTGCAGGCGACGGGAATCGCCTTTAATGAACTGCCTATGGATCCCCAGAGACTGATCGCTGCCTTTAAGAAGCACGGGCTTTTGCCGGAAACAGAGCAATGACAGATCGGAGGGAATGCTATGTATGATATAGAATATTTTTACCAGGCATCCGATGTGCAGGATGCGGTCCGGGCCCTGCAGGAGAAAGAAGGGGCACAGATCATATCAGGCGGGACAGATGTCCTGATCAAAGTCCGCGAGGGTAAGATGGCCGGGGCCAGTCTTGTCAGCATACACGGCCTTAAAGAGCTGACGGGGATCCGCATGGAGGAGGACGGCACCATTGTGATCGGTCCCGGAAGCAGTTTTTCGGCTGTCCATGAAGATCCCATCGTAAGGGAGCATCTGCAGATGCTGTCAGAGGCCGTGAATCAGGTGGGAAGCCCCCAGATCCGCAATATGGGCACCATCGGAGGCAATGTCTGCAACGGTGTGACCAGCGCGGATTCTGCTTCTTCCCTTTGGGCATATAATGCCGTTCTGGAGCTGACAGGCCCGGACGGGGTCCGCCGCGTTCCTATACGTGAATTCTATACAGGTCCCGGGAAAACTGTCCGCGTCCGCTGCGAGGTTTTAACGGCCATCCGCATTTCCAGGGAGAACTATGAAGGATATTTCGGGAAATATATAAAATACGGCAAGCGCAATGCCATGGAGATCGCGACTCTGGGCTGTGCCTGTCTGGTCAGGCTCAGTCAGGATAAGACAAAGCTGGAAGACATCCGCATTGCCTACGGCGTTGCGGCTCCGACTCCCATGCGCTGCCTGCAGGCGGAGAGTTCTCTTGCAGGAAGAGAAGTTCTGCCCTCTCTTGCAGATGAGATCGTGCCTCTGGTCCTGGAGGAGATCCATCCCAGAGACAGCTGGCGTGCCTCAAAGGCATTTCGGATACAGATCGCCGGTGAGATGATCCGGCGGGCTTTTCGGGCTGCCGCGGGCAGGGCCGGAGCCAGAGGATTTGACCAGGAAGGGAGCGTGCAGACATGCTGAAGATTATTAATATGACCGTGAATGGAAAGGAGCGGCAGCTTGCAGTGGATGAGCGGGAATCGCTGGCAGATACACTTCGCAGCAGACTGGGCCTTACCAGTGTCAAAAGAGGCTGCGAGGCAGGAGAATGCGGCGCCTGCACGGTGCTGGTCGATGGGAAAACTGTTGACTCCTGTATCTATCTGACCATGTGGGCCGACGGCCGGCATGTCATGACTGTAGAAGGACTGACAGGGCCGAACGGAGAACTTTCCCCGGTGCAGCAGGCATTCATAGATGAGGCTGCCGTTCAGTGCGGTTTCTGTACGCCAGGGATCATCATGTCCGCGGTGGAGCTGATCGGAACAGGAAAAAAATATACCCGGGACCAGCTGAGAGTACTGATCTCAGGCCATCTGTGCCGTTGTACAGGCTATGAGAATATTCTCAATGCCCTGGAAAAGGTGGCCGGAATAAATTCATAATAAATAAAAAATGTAATGAGGAGAGCAGCAATGAGTGATTACAAGTTAGATACCAGATGTGTACAGGCAGGCTATACGCCTAAGAACGGGGAGCCCCGCCAGATTCCGATCATCCAGTCGACCACCTTCCGCTATGATACCAGCGAGGATATGGGGAAACTGTTTGATCTGGAAGCAGAAGGGTATTTTTATTCCCGTCTGCAGAATCCCACCTGCGATATGGTCGCGGCGAAGATCGCTTCCCTGGAGGGAGGCACAGCCGGAATGCTGACATCATCCGGACAGGCGGCAAATTTCTTTGCCCTCTTTAATATCTGTGAGTGCGGCAGCCATATTGTTGCCTCTTCCTCCATTTACGGAGGAACATTCAACCTGATATCCGTGACCATGGCCAAGATGGGGATCGGAGTAACATTTGTATCTCCGGACTGCAGCGAGGAAGAACTTGATGCTGCATTTCAGCCCAACACCCGTGCTGTCTTTGGCGAGACCATTGCCAATCCCGCACTGACGGTGCTGGATATTGAGAAGTTTGCAAAGGCTGCCCATGCCCATGGCGTGCCGCTGATCGTAGACAACACTTTCCCGACTCCGGTCGGCTGCCGGCCCATAGAATGGGGTGCCGATATCGTAACCCATTCTACGACAAAATATATGGACGGACACGGGTCTGCTGTCGGCGGAGCTATTGTCGACGGCGGTCATTTTGACTGGATGGCGCATGCGGATCTTTTCCCGGGCCTGTGCACACCGGACGAGTCCTATCACGGTATTGTCTACGCTGAAAAATTCGGAATGGGCGGTGCCTTTATTACGAAGTGTGTTTCTCAGCTCATGCGGGATTTCGGCTGCGTTCAGTCCCCCCAGAGCGCTTTCCTGCTCAATCTGGGTCTGGAATCTCTGCACGTGCGGATGCCCAGGCATATTGAAAATGCCGGTGCTGTCGCTCTTTTCCTTAAAGATCAGCCGCAGGTTGAATTTGTCGACTATCCGGGTCTGCCGGGCAGCAAATACTACGCGCTGGCGCAGAAATATCTTCCCAATGGCAGCTGCGGTGTCGTATCATTCTGTCTGAAGGGAGGCAGAAAGGCAGCGGAGACCTTCATGAAGCATCTGAAGCTGGCGGCGATAGAGACCCATGTGGCAGATGCCCGCACCTGCTGCCTTAACCCGGCAACATCGACCCACAGGCAGATGACAGACGAGCAGCTGCTCGCAGCAGGCATTCCGGCAGGTCTGATCCGCATTTCCTGCGGCCTGGAGGACAAGGAAGACCTGATCGCCGATCTGGCCGGAGCTTTTGAGGCGCTGTAACTTTTTGATACTTGTCAGGGCGATATTTATTCGATAAAATAAATCTGTGTGAATCTGCGGTGCTCCAGGAAGGAGTACCATGCAAAAGAAAAACAGGACAGGAATGCTGCTGACGGCGGCATTCCTGATCGTATCGGCTGTTCTTTTCTTTGTGGATTTTCCGGTCCGCAGATCTGCGTCAGAGACGGATCAGGATTATGTACTGGAGACAGAAGGGAAGGAAAGCGGCAGCCCGTCCCTGCAGGAAAGCGGGGCACAGGCGCAGGAGGATGCGCCGGCGTCCGCAGAGAGCGCCGGAACTGCTCCTGGCAGTGAGCAGGCATCTGTGTATGTATATGTATGCGGGCAGGTCGTCCATCCTGATGTCTATCAGATGGCAGCGGGAAGCCGGGTCTTTGAGGCAGTCAGGGCTGCAGGTTCTTTTACGGAGAAAGCGGACAGAAATGCCCTGAATCTGGCGGATACCGTAAAGGATGGCCAGAAGATTTATGTACCGGCCATAGGCGAAAGCAGTTCTGCTGCTGCCGGCAGCGACGCGGGCACCGGTACGGCACAGGCCAGGCTGAATATTAATACTGCCTCGGTCGAGCAGCTGGATACGCTGCCGGGCATCGGCAGGACCAGGGCACAGGCGATCGTCGCGTATAGGGAGAAGAACGGACCTTTTGAGGATATCCGCGGCCTGCTCAAGGTCAGCGGGATCAAGGAAGGGACATTCAGTAAATTTGAGGACCTGATCTGCGTGCAGTAGGTCTTATGCGGATAACCGCAGGCCCCGCGGGAGAGGATGAAAGATGGCAAACAGGGTACTGGTAGTTGATGACGAGAAGCTGATCGTGAAGGGCATTAAGTTCAGCCTGGAGCAGGACGGCATGGAGGTGGACACCGCTTATGACGGCAACGAAGCTCTGGACAAGGCAAGGAATAATGATTATGACATTATCCTGCTGGACGTGATGCTTCCGGGCCTTGACGGGTTCCAGGTATGTCAGATGATCCGCGAGGAATCGGATGTGCCGATCATCATGCTGACTGCCAAGGGCGATGACATGGACAAGATCCTTGGTCTGGAATACGGTGCCGACGACTATGTCACAAAACCTTTTAATATTCTGGAAGTGAAAGCCAGGATAAAGGCGATCATCCGCCGGACCCGCAGCAGCAAGGCCGACCAGCATAAAGCCAGAGTCATTACATCCGGGAATATGCGGGTTGAACTGGACAGCCGCAGGGTTTTTATCGAGGGAAAGGAAGTCAATCTCACCGCGCGTGAATTCGATCTGCTGGAACTGCTGATCACCAATCCCAACAAGGTATTTAATCGGGAGACCATGCTGGAGAAGGTATGGGGTGCCGATTACTCAGGTGATGAGCGCGCCGAGCGGACAGTGGATGTCCACGTGCGCCGTCTGCGTGAGAAGATAGAGAAGAATCCCAGCGATCCCAGATACATTCATACCAAGTGGGGCTACGGCTATTATTTTGAAGGATAGATTCCCGATACACAGACAGAAAAAGGGGCAGCACATGGCTGTCCTTTATTTCATTTGTCCGGGCTTTAGTATATAATATTATCAGAATATGAAGGAGAAGCCGGGAGCTTAGCTGTGCCGGCGGTTTGGAGTGAATATGGCTGAGAATAAGAAGAAGGCGGGCAGCGAGGGCCTGCAGGAGATCGTCTGCAAGGCGTGCGGAGCTCCGGTGCCCATCGGAATCGATGACATAGATCATGTGACCTGCCCCTACTGCGGAACCGTGCTGGTACTCAGTGAGGAAGCCGCTGAGCTGAACCGGATGCTGCGGGTGCGCTCGGAGGCGCGCAGGCGGGACCAGGCGGCGGACCTGGAATATCTGAAGAAGAAGAATGCTCTGGACGGGGGCGGCAGGATGCCGGCTGCTGCGGATAAGGCGCGGCTTGCGCGCAGGGAGATATTTGCCAGGATCGGTCTGATCGCCTTTGCGTTCTGGTGTCTGATCCTGGGAGCGGCTCTGCTCGATGATTCGCCGGGGGCAAGCGCGGTTGCATTCGTGCAGATGGTATTGGCTATCCTGGCCCTGGCTCTGAAGAAGAAGCTGATCGGCAGCGGGAAGAAGAGGGTGTACACTGCGCTGCTGGCGGTGATGTGGCTGCTGACCATTGCCTTTATAGGAGCAGGAGTCGCTTCTGAGGGCAGCGGCAGCTATGTGCAGGAAGAAGAGACCTGGCCGCATGGAACCCTGGCTTCTCTGCTGCCGGATCCGGATTCTCAGCACTGTTATGTTGTGGTCAACTCCTCAGATTCTTTTTATGTGCATGTCAGACAGTACAGCGAGGATTCTTTTGCGGCATATGTAGAGGCGTGCAAGGGAAAGGGCTTTACCATTGAAGCGGTATCCTCCGACGACGGGTACTCTGCCTTCAACAGCGACGGCAGTAAGCTGGATCTGGACTACTATGATAGTGAGATGACGGTTAATCTTGATGCTCCTATGAAGTTTACAAAGGTTGCATGGCCCGCCTATGTGCTGGACGGGAGGATTCCTGTGCCGGCGTCCGACCAGGGAAATGTCTCATGGGAAAACAACAGTGGTTTTCAGATATATATCGGGAATACGACAAAGGATGACTACAACAGTTATATAGAGGCATGCCTGAAAGCCGGATTTGATCAGGATTACAGCAGGGGAGACGGGTATTTCTATGGAGATGACACGTCCGGGAATCATCTGCGTGTAAGCTATGAAGGCTTCAACATTATGGAAGTGTATTTTTCATACGCGAATAAATGATGAAAAAACTACAAAGGATGGCGGAGCAGACGCAGTATGCTCCGCCGTCTTTTCGAAACAACAATAATCTGGGGGTGTTTGTTATCTCAAAGCACACGGCAAGGCCGCGCGGCGGTATTTTTCACAGCATGTATGCCAGGCTGCTGCTGACGATGATCTTTCTGACAGTGGTTCCGGTGATCCTGCTGCAGGTATTTTATACGAGCTATATTATCCGGATGATAAGGGATAACCGGGTCGACCTGGTGCGGGAGTACAGCAGCCAGGTAAGCAGTGAGATCGTGAGAAGCGGTTACATTGACGGGAAGGAGAACAGTTCCGTTGACAGAAGTCTCAGGCAGTTCTGCGACACCTACGATGGACGTGCCATTGTCCTGGATCCTTCATGCAGAGTCCGGTCTGATACTTACGGCCTGATAACAGGCTCCACGCTGGTAACCAGCGACGCAGTCCTGGCTTCACAGGGGACGGAAGCTGACAGCTATGACCGTTCCTCGGACCGGGTAAGACTCACCTGCGTGGTAAAGGATCCATCGGGAAATATAGTTGGTTCTATTCTCTTCATCCTTTCATGCAGGGATCTGACGTCAACCTACGGGCGCATAGTCCGTTCGCTGATCTATATTATGATCGTTGTCAGCCTGGCTCTGCTCTGGCTGTCATTTGTGATGTCCAGGCGCTTCACAAGACCATTTGCCAGTATGTCCGAGTCCGTGGACCGTATCGCGGAAGGGCATTTTGATAAACCTGTAAATCTGCGGGGTTTTACAGAGATAGAACAGCTTTCAGACGCTTTCAACCGCATGCTCAGCCGTCTGAAAGAGCTGGAGGATTCCCGGCAGGAGTTCGTCTCCAACGTCTCTCACGAACTGAAGACACCGCTGACATCCATGAAGGTCCTGGCGGATTCTCTCAACAGTCAGCCGGATGTGCCTGTGGAGATCTATCAGGATTTCATGCAGGATATTACCAGGGAGATTGACCGGGAGAATACGATCATCAATGATCTGCTCTCCCTGGTAAAGATGGATAAGACCGAGGCGGAACCCAATATCTCCCGGACAGATCTCAACAAGATGCTGGAGGACATCCGCAAGCGTCTGCGTCCCCTTGCCGCCAGACGCAGCGTGGAGATAGAACTGCAGGCGGATCATCCCGTTGAGGCGGATTGTGATGAGATCAAGCTGTCGCTGGCTCTTTCCAATCTGGTGGAGAATGCCATAAAATACAATACTGCCGGCGGCTGGGTCAGAATGAGCCTGGACAGCGACGATACCTATTTTTATATAAGCGTTGCCGATTCAGGCATCGGGATTCCTGCGGAAGATCAGGAGAAGATATTTGAACGTTTCTACCGGGTAGATAAAGCCCGCTCCAGGGAGAGCGGGGGCACCGGACTGGGGCTGGCCATTACAAAAAGCATCGTCATGATGCATCATGGTATGATCAAAGTCAGCAGCAAAGAAGATCAGGGAACCATTTTTTCTGTAAGGATCCCTCTTGTCTACAAAAAGGAGGCTGAGCATTCATGAGAAAAGGAAATAGAATGGCAGTGCTCTTTCTGTCTGTATGTCTGCTGACAGCCCTTTGCGGATGCTCCGGCCTTCATCGTCTGGGAAGCAGGTTCGGACTGGGAAATGCAGACAATGAAACGCAGGGATATAATATTTATTATATTTCACAGGATGAGACCTATCTGGTGCCGGTATCTTATAAGCTTCAGTCAACAACAGAGGACAAGATCGTAGAGGAGACGCTGCATGAACTGGGCCGGGAACCGGATTCTGACAAATACAGGGCGGTCTTTTCTGGCAAGCTGCAGTATAAGCGTTATGAGTATAATAGAGAAAGCAAGGCGCTTAATCTATATTTTGGAGCGGATTATAAGAAGCTGTCGGCTTCGGAAGAAAGACTGGTCCGGGCCGCGGTGGTAAAAACCATGACTCAGTTCGGCAGCATTATAGATTATGTTTCCTTTAACGTGGACGGGACATGGATCAGCGGTGAGGACGGACAGACCCTGAAGATGAAGGGAAACGACTTTATTACATATATAGAGATGAATACGGACAGCTATAAGACCGCAGAATATACCCTGTATTTTGTAACTCCGGACGGAAAGAGCCTGAAAGGGGAGAATGTAGAACTGACGGTGGATTCTGTCAAACCGGAGGCTGAACCGGTGCTGAATGCTCTGATCCGCGGCCCTCAGGACGAGGGAAGCCGCCGGTCTGTTTCCGCCAATACTTCCGTGATGAATCTTTATGTTAAAGACGGTCTCTGTCAGGTCGATTTCAACCAGGGTTTCCTGGAAAAAATAGACGGACAGAATTTTGGCCTCAATATCTATAGTGTGGTGAATACTCTGACAAGCCTTGATGGAATAAACAGGGTAGAGATCACGGTAGACGGGAAGGCGATCGCAAATGCTCCGGATGACCAGAAACTGTCCGGGGAACTTACATTCAATTCTTCACTGACCGCGGGAGAGGATGAATCAGATCCGGCCGGAGAAAGTGAAGAAGAATCTGCGGCTGTTTCAACAGCAGCGAAGAAATAAAAGATGGAGAGGTGATCATTTTTTGCAGAGACCCCTGGTATGGGTTGGAATCGCATACGTTCTGGGGGAGATCGGGGCGGCAATACATCTGCCAGCCGCCGCGTTTTTCATGATCTGGACAGCGGCCGTGATCTGCTGTCTGCATCTGCGGATCATATTACAGGCGCCGGATCCGCCGGCAGAAGAGAAGTACGGCGCTGCAAGAACCCGAGAGGGCAGGACAGGAGCGGACCGCATGCTGCGGCTGCGCCTCTTGATACTGTCCTTTTTCTTTTTTCTGGGTTTCTGCCTGTTTACATATGCCCAAAAGCAGGCTCAGATTCCCTTTCAGGAGGGGGAAGAACTTGTCCTTACCGGAAAAGCAGACAGCGTCCGCAGAAAGGAGAATAGCATTGCCATTGTCATGGATCATGCCAGATGCAGGGGACAAAAGCGCAGCTATGGCGTGACCATTTATCTGGATCCCGGGGAGAATATGCCGGGAGAGGGCGACATGATCCAGGTAAGGGGGCAGGCAGCCTTTTTTGAAAAAGCCCGTAATCCGGGGCAGTTTGACGCGGCATCCTGGAATCTGGCCAGAGGCCGTCAGTTTATGCTGTATGGTGACCGGGTCAGGGTACAGACTGCCACGGCAGGTTTTCCCCGGCTGCTGGGGCGGCTTCGCAATGGTCTGAATATGGTCTACAGCAGCATATTTGATCCGGAGGAAGCCGGGATCCTCCAGGCAATGCTGACCGGGGAAAAAGACGGTCTGGAAAGGGATGTGCAGGAGATGTACCGCAAAATGGGGACGGCCCATATCCTGGCTATTTCGGGGCTGCATGTATCCCTGATCGGGAAGGGGATATTTAACCTGCTGTGCTTTACAGGGATCGGATTCCGTCCGGCCTGCCTGCTGAGCAGTTTTTTTGTCATGTCCTATGGCCTGCTGACCGGAATGGAAAGCTCTACGCTGCGGGCGGTGATCATGTTCCTTCTGTATATTCTGGCGGCCTATACCGGCAGAAGTTATGACATGCCGTCGGCCACGGCGGCTGCAGCCCTGCTGATCCTTGTACGGCGGCCGCTGATGCTGCTGCAGCCGGGCCTGCAGATGTCTTTCGCAGCCATACTTTCTTTGCAGCTGCTTCTGCCTGCTCTGCAGCAGTTCCTGCCGGAAAAGCTTCGAAAAACAAGGGCGGCGGCACTTGTCCTGCCGGCACTGGCTGTCAATGCGGGAACCATTCCCCTGACCTGCTGGTATTATGGGGAAATCCCGATCCTGTCCATCCCGGTCAATCTGCTGGTGATCCCTGCCATGAGCCTGCTGGTTCCGTCAGGTCTTGCAAGCGGTCTGGTCGGTCTGTTCTGGCTGCGGGGCGGGGCCGGCGCGGGCGGCTGTGCCCATTTTATCCTCCGCGGGACTCTGCTCCTGAGCAGGACATTAGAGAAACTTCCTTTTGCCGTATGGAGGACCGGCAGGCCGCCGGCAGCAGTCATGCTGATATGTTTTATGCTATTGCTGCTATTATCTTTGCTGCCATTTCTGCCGCAAAAGAAAAGGGAGACCCGCGCCGCGCGCAGGCTGCGCGTCTGCGGACTTGTCATTTTCGGGGCTGCTCTGTTATTTCCGGCGGTCCCCTTTCGTACATTCCAGGATTTCACAGCTTTTCTGGATGTGGGGCAGGGAGACTGCATATTCCTGCGCAGCGGCGGAAAGACATTTCTGGTCGACGGCGGCAGCAGCGATGAAGACCAGGTGGGAGGGCGGATCATAGAGCCCTTCCTGCAGTACTGCGGAACAGGGCCGGTAGATTTCTGTTTTGTTACACATGGTGATAACGATCACATAAGCGGGGTGAAAGAGCTGCTGGAGCAGGGACAGATAAAGCATATTTTCATGGCGCAGGCGGCTTCTGGTGACGAACCCTGCCGGCAGCTGGAAAAGCTGGCCCGCGAGAGGGGAACGATCGTCCACTGGATCAGGGCGGGGCAGACTCTGAAGACCGGAAAGCTGCAGATAGACTGTCTGAGTCCTCAGTCAGCCGATGGTCCGCAAAAAGCCGGTCCGGGTGGGCGGATAGCCGACGCAAATGACCTGTCTCTCGTCCTTCTGGTACGGGGCGGGGGCGTCCGGCTCCTTCTGACCGGTGATATTTCTGCGCAGGCAGAGAACAGGATCCACGGGGACCTGGACTGTGACATTCTGAAATGTCCGCATCACGGGTCCGCATCTTCGGCCGGAGCAGAATTTCTGCAGAAGACCTCGCCAAAACTTACAGTCATCTCCTGCGGCCTTCACAACCGCTACGGGCACCCTGCGCCGGAAACTGTGCAGCGGATCAGGCAGACCGGGAGCCGGCTGGAATATACGATGAAAAGCGGGGCAATCCTTGTTCAAGTGAAGAAAGGCAGGGTCCATGTAAAACGGTATCTGCGGTGAAGACGGCAGAGATTGACATCTATTTTCTCAGGGGGTAAAATAAAATGAAAATGTTTAAAAAAGAAGGAGAATTTTATTCTATATGGCGCGAAAGAAACGAAATATTAACTGGAAGAAGGTAGGAACCAAGGGCGTTGCCGACGCGGCGCGCCTGAACGGCGAGAATAAACTGCATCCGGACGTAAAGCCGGAATCTCCCAAACCGCCGGTTCCGCAGGCTCCGGCAGGAGACGGGAAGCCCATCCGTCTTTTATCCCGCAAGAAGACCATGGCGTTGATGATCGTGGCCGCAGCTGTGGTTATTCTTACCTATATCAACAGTTATTTCCGCAGTGCCGGCGGAAGCCTGGCTGTCGCCTCAATCTATATTGCCATTCCAATCTATATTCTGATCATTGCCCTGATCGTCGCCCTGCTGGTAGTCCTGCCCGGCATGCTGATGTTCTCCGGCCGCAGGAAAGTAAAGCGGAAGAAATATGAGAAGTTTATTTTTATTCCCGTCGAGATCGCGCTGGCCGTTCTTACAGTCTGGATCTGCAGTTTCATCGTCCGCCTGACCATTCAGCCGGCCATAAAGGACATTCCTTATATTCATGATCCTTATGAGATAGATCTGGAGAGTGCCGGAGTAACCTACGCAAGCAGCACAGGCGCCAGCGTCATCTATCAGATTGAAGGCACGACAGCAGACGGCAAGAAGTACACATTCGATGTCAGCCGTGTAAATTATCATAAGGGCCTGAATGCAAAAGACGCTCATAATGGCGGAAGCTTTCCGGCCAAGGTCTATTTTCTGCCTAATTCCGGTACCGTTCTGGACATTGATTTTGGAGATGAAGAATGAAAAAACCGACAGGTTCTGTTTCCATCCGGGATCTTAACCGCGATCTGAAAGAGAAGACGATCCGGCAGGTCTACCTGCTGCTGGGCAATGAAGTCTATCTGCGCACCCAGTGCAGGGATAATATCATAAAGACGCTGATCCCGGAAGGCGACACCATGAACCTGGCATTCTATGAGGGCGGGGATATAGACGAGAACGCGGTTATGCGCGCGGCGGATACCCTGCCCTTTTTTAATGATTACCGGCTTATCGTGATAAGTGACAGCAGTTTTTTCTCTTCATCTCACGATGCCATGGCCAGATACATAGAGCAGATTCCACAAAGCACCTGCATGGTTTTTTCGGAGGAGAAAGCAGACAGCCGTCTTAAGCTCTATAAGGCGATCATAAAATATGGGGCGGTCATAGACCTTTCCACCCCTCCTGACGCGACACTGCTGATCTGGCTGGACCGTATGCTCAGACAGGCCGGCAGGAGCGCGGACAGGCCCACGCTGGAATATTTCCTTCAGGTCGTTATACATGACATGACCGCCATGAAAAATGAGATGGAAAAGCTGATAAGTTATACCCAGGGCAGGAGCCTGGTGACCAGGCAGGATATAGACCGGATCTGCAGCAGTGTACCGGAAAATAAGATCTTTGATATGATAGATGCCGTGTCCGGCGGGGACAAGAAAAAAGCTTTCCGCCTTTATGATGACCTGCTGGTCCTGCAGGAGCCGCCCATGAGGATCCTGTTTAATCTGAATGCCCGTTTCCGGCAGATGAATGAGGTGAAACGTCTGCGCGTGAAAGGTTACCCGGTGCGGACTATTGCTTCAATGACGGATATGCGGGAGTTTATCGTAAAAAAGAGCGCGGCCCTGGGAGAGCGCTTCAGCGTGCAGGATCTGCGCAGCCTCATGGAATTCGGGGCAGAGATGGAGGAAGCGGTGAAGACAGGAAAGCTCTCTGACAAGCTGGCAGTGGAGCTGATGCTGATCCGCTGCAGCCAGATCTGAGGGGCTGTCTTATCTTTCTGAGAGCACTTTCGGAGGCAGCAGAGAGTGGAAATATAAAAGGGCCGCCGCATTGACGGTATGCGGCAGCCCTTTTTATATCCAGAAGGGATCAGCCGGATTCCCTTCTGCATTCTCTCTGCACAGCGGCAGATGAGACTTTTCTATATTATTCCATATGATTTACAGCTGTGGCAAGTCTTCCGATCTTGCGGGAAGCAGTATTCTTGTGATAAACACCCTTGGATGCAGCCTTGCTGATCGTGCTGGTGGCATTCTTCAGAGCTGCTGCGGCAGCTTCCTTGTCCCCTGCGGCGATAGCAGCGTCAACCTTCTTAACAGAGGTCTTAACGCTGGACTTGATCATCTTATTTCTAAGGGCCTTTGTTTCATTAACAAGAATTCTCTTCTTCGCGGACTTAATATTAGCCAATTGGTACACCTCCGATTATATTCGAACATGATCTCTTATGATGGATCTGTGTTTGCATCAACCCTGAGACACGATTAAGATCAATGTAAACATACTTTATTATTCTACTTGCCCGGACGCCCTTTGTCAAGCCTTTTATCCGGAAATTGCGGATCCTTTGTCTTGTACGGGCGGGGAAAATCAGTTATAATACAATAGATTTTTATACAGGAGGCAGATAGTTTGACTGATCAGAGCAGAATCCGGAATTTCTGTATTATTGCGCATATAGATCACGGTAAATCAACGCTGGCAGACCGTCTGATCGAGAAGACGGGGACTCTGACGAGCCGCGAGATGCAGTCACAGGTCCTGGACAACATGGAGCTGGAGCGTGAGAGAGGAATCACCATAAAATCACAGGCTGTCCGCATTATTTACAAAGCAAAGGATGGCAATGAATACATATATAACCTGATAGACACGCCGGGACATGTAGATTTTAATTATGAAGTTTCCCGTTCACTGGCTGCCTGCGACGGAGCCATACTGGTCGTAGACGCGACCCAGGGAGTGGAAGCGCAGACCCTTGCCAATGTCTATCTGGCTCTGGACCATGGTCTGGAGACCATGCCGGTTATCAATAAGATAGACCTGCCCAGCGCGGATCCTGAGCGTACAGTGCAGGAGATAGAGGATATCATCGGAATAGAAGCCCAGGACGCGCCTCTTATTTCAGCCAAGATGGGAACGAATATCGACCAGGTGCTGGAACAGATCATAGAGAAGATCCCTGCCCCCTCAGGTGATCCGGATGCTCCGCTCAAGGCGCTGATTTTTGATTCTCTTTATGATTCCTACAAGGGAGTGATCGTATTTTTCCGGGTTGTTGACGGCAGGATCGCCCGCGGCGACCGGGTTAAGATGATGGCGACCGGGGCTGTCATGGAGACTGTGGAAGTCGGGTTCTTCGGTGCCGGTCAGTTTATACCCTGTGATGTGCTGGAGACGGGAATGGTAGGTTATATGACAGCCAGCATAAAGGATCTCAAGGAGACCCGGGTCGGCGATACCATCACCGACGCGGACAATCCCTGCCAGGAGGCTCTGCCGGGTTACAAGAAGGTCAATCCCATGGTCTACTGCGGCATCTATCCTTCAGACGGAGCAAAATATCCGGAATTGCGGGACGCACTGGAGAAGCTGCAGCTCAACGACGCTTCCCTGCAGTATGAACCGGAGACATCCAGCGCTCTGGGATTCGGCTTCCGCTGCGGATTCCTGGGTCTGCTGCATCTGGAGATCATCCAGGAACGCCTGGAGCGGGAGTTCGATCTGGACCTGGTGACCACCGC
>ONFL01000118.1 GCA_900317095.1 uncultured Eubacteriales bacterium
ACCCGGCTGACAATATCAGTCTTTATCAGGATATCCTGGATTCGGGAGGAGGCATCCTTTCAGAGTATCCGCCGGGAACCAGGCCCGCAGCCTGGCGTTTTCCCATGCGCAACCGGATCATAGCGGCTGTCAGCAGGGCGGTAGTTGTTACACAGGCGCAGCGCAAAAGCGGTTCTCTGATCACAGCGGAAAGGGGGTTGGAACTGGGCAGAGAGATTTTCGCCGTACCGGGCAGGATAGACGATCCGCTGAGTGAGGGCTGCAACGACCTGATTCGCAGCGGAGCAGGGCTGGCAGCCGGCCCTGCTGATATATTGAATGAATTCGGGATAGCGGTTCACGCGCAGGATCGAGACAGAGATCTTCATCTTTCCGGGGTCCTGAGTGCTGTCTATCATGCAGTTACACTGGTTCCATGCTGTGCAGATGATATCTGTGCCGGAACAGGAATTTCCCCGGCAGGTGCGGCCGGAGCGCTGGTAGAACTGGAACGGCGGGGCCTGATCTTCTCCATCGGGAAAGGGCAGTATATACTTCGCAAGTGAGGACAGCACGGATTTTTCGGGCTTGCGTAATTTAAAAAAGTAGTGTATGCTAGCACTTGTTTAGCGAAAAACATGGAGGGGATTTGTCCATGGCATATTATCTGGTGATTGTCGAGTCGCCGGCAAAAGCAAAGACAATTAACAAATTTCTTGGAAAGAATTATCATGTAGTAGCGTCCAACGGACATGTCCGGGATCTGCCCAAAAGCCAGCTCGGAATAGATGTTGAACATGATTTTGACCCTAAATATATCACGATCCGGGGGAAGGGCGATGTTCTCGCCATGCTCCGCAAGGAAGCGAAGAAGGCAGATAAGATTTATCTTGCAACGGACCCTGACCGTGAGGGAGAAGCGATTTCCTGGCATCTGGCCCAGGCACTGAAGCTGGACGAAGCACACACGCACCGGATCACATTCAATGAGATTACTAAGGATGCCGTGAAGAATTCCATAAAGCAGGCCAGAGGCATCGATATGAATCTTGTTGACGCGCAGCAGGCCCGCCGAATTCTGGATCGTCTGGTTGGTTATATGATCAGCCCGCTTCTTTGGAAGAAGGTTAAGAGAGGTTTATCTGCCGGCCGTGTGCAGTCTGTGGCTCTGCGCATCATCTGTGACCGGGAGAAAGAGATAGATTCCTTTATCCCGAAGGAGTACTGGACGCTGGATGTACTGACAGAGGTCGACGGCGCCAAGAAGCCGATGACAGCCCGGTTTTACGGAAAGGGCAGTCAGAAGATACAGCTGGAGAGCAGACAGCAGGTAGAGCAGATCGAGAAAGAACTGCAGGGCGCGCCCTTTCATGTTCAATCCATCCGCAGATCCAGCAGGATCCGCAAAGCTCCTAATGCTTTTACGACAAGCACCCTGCAGCAGGAGGCGTCCAGACGTCTGAATTTCTCTACACAGAAGACCATGCGCCTGGCTCAGCAGCTCTATGAAGGTGTTGATGTCAAGGGAAGAGGGACTGTAGGCCTGATTACCTATCTGAGAACGGATTCTACCCGTATTTCTGAAGAAGCCGCAAAGAACGCAGGTGCATTCATTGCGGAGAATTATGGTGAAAGGTACGCCCAGGTGCAGGAGAAGAAGGCGGCAGGCGGAAAGCATATTCAGGATGCGCATGAAGCCATCCGTCCCACTTATCTGGATCTGCCTCCCGCGGATATAAAGGAATCCCTGTCTCGTGACCAGTTCCGCCTCTATCAGCTGATCTGGAACCGCTTCCTTGCCAGCCGCATGAATGACGCGGTCATGGGCACAGTGAATGTAAGGATAGAAGCTGCAGGTTATGTCTTCACAGCTTCGAATACAAAGGTGGATTTTGACGGTTTTATGGCGGTCTATAAAACGGAGGATGACAAGAAAGAGACGAATCCGGCGGCCGCGAAGGTTACTGAGAACAGCCTGATCCATTTTGACAGTTTCGACGCGGAGCAGCATTTTACGCAGCCTCCGGCGCATTTTACAGAAGCTTCTCTTGTGCGGACGCTGGAGGAGCTGGGGATCGGACGCCCCAGTACATATGCGCCTACCATTACCACGATCCTGGCCCGGCATTATGTGGTTAAAGATCAGAAGAATATTTATGTGACAGAACTGGGAGAAGTCGTGAATAATATTATGAATCAGTCCTTCCCCGGTATCGTTAACGTAGATTTTACCGCTGCCATGGAATCCCTGCTGGATGAGGTTGCAGAGGGTCGCATAGACTACAAGTCGGTGATCCGCAATTTTTATCCTGATCTGGAAGAATCAGTGAAGAAGGCAGAAGAAGAACTGGAGCATGTCGAGATTGAAGATGAAGTCTCGGATGTTCCCTGTGAGAAGTGTGGCCGCATGATGGTGATAAAATACGGACCCCATGGAAAGTTCCTCGCCTGTCCCGGTTTTCCCGAATGTCATAACACGAAGACCTATTATGAGAAGATAGGGGTCAGCTGTCCGGAATGCGGAAAGGATATCGTTATCCGCAAGACAAAGAAGGGCCGCCGTTATTATGGCTGCATAGACAACCCGGCCTGCTCATTCATGACCTGGCAGCGCCCGTCCAGCTATCGCTGTCCGAAGTGCGGCAAGATCATGTTGTACAGAGGCAATCGTCTGGCATGCATAGACGCAGCATGCGGCTATGTGATGGATGATCCGGATGTGGAGATGAAACAGGCCTGATAAAAAGTGCCGCGCGTGTGCGCGGCTCTTTTTATATTACAAACAGATTGCTGTTGTTTGTTAAGTTTCTGAATATTGCGAAAGAAAATGCGGGAAAAGTCAGCACGCTGCTTATTTAAAGATTTTACCATATTCTATGTAGACTGGTTTTAAGAAACAAGCTAAAATCTCTGACACAAAAAATAATACAAAGAAATTTTTCAATTTTCAAAAATATATTGAAAAATAACACATAAATGCTTGAATTACCTGACAAAATATGTTATAAAGTAAACAGACATGGTGTGAAAGCAGGATGGTTATGTGCCAGGAACTAAAGGAGCGTAGGCAGAATGAGTGTACAGTTATTAGATAAGACCCGTAAGATCAATAAGCTACTGCATAACAATAGTTCACATATGGTCGTCTTTAACGATATCTGCGATGTCATGAGTGATATCATTAGTTCGGACGTCCTGGTGATCAGCAGAAAAGGCAAAGTCCTTGGCGTCCACTGTTATCCGGGCATAGAACCGCTGCAGGAGATGCTGGTATACACAGTGGGAGAACATATCGCTCCGGTCCTGAATGAGAGATTTCTCAATGTACTGTCGACCAAGGAGAATGTTAATCTTCTCACACTTGGCTTTGAGAGCGAGAACATTTCAGAATATGAAGGAATCATTACTCCTATTGAGATCGCAGGGGAGCGCCTGGGCACACTTTTCATTTACAGACAGAACAGACCCTATGAGATTGATGATATTATCCTCAGCGAATACGGCACCACGGTCGTCAGTCTGGAGATGCTTCGTTCTGTTAATGAAGAGACTGCCGAGGAGACTCGTAAGGTGCAGGTCGTAAAGTCAGCCATCAGCACGCTTTCCTTCTCTGAGCTGGAGGCGATCACGCATATTTTTGACGAGCTGGACGGCTCCGAGGGCATACTGGTAGCCAGCAGGATCGCCGACCGTGTCGGCATTACGCGTTCAGTCATTGTCAATGCCCTGCGAAAGTTTGAAAGTGCGGGGGTTATAGAATCCAGGTCGTCAGGTATGAAGGGGACTTATATCAAAGTTCTTAATGATTCTGTTTTTGATGAACTTGCAAAACTAAAGAAACGCTGAAAGCGTCCGGCCTGCGGCCGGCAGTGATTTCAGGCGGAATAACTTAACACAAAGAATGAAAAAGGCTTGCCATCGGCAGGCCTTTATGTTATAATTCCTAACGGTTGTGTCATGGCTGAGCAGTCAGACACAGCTGCCGGAGAAGATCCGGGAACTATCATACACGCGGATGTGAGTCCGGGAGTGGTCCTGTCTGTCAGGTTTCACCGGTTAGGGCATCTGCGGAAGAATCAACCATGGAGGTATTGGTGATGAGTGTTATTTCTATGAAACAGCTGCTGGAAGCAGGCGTCCACTTCGGACATCAGACAAGAAGATGGAACCCCAAGATGGCCCCGTACATCTACACAGAGAGAAACGGCATCTATATCATTGATCTGCAGAAGTCTGTAGGCATGATCGATGATGCTTACAATGCCATCAAGAAGACCGTTGCAGAAGGCGGCACTATCCTTTTCGTAGGAACAAAGAAGCAGGCACAGGATGCAGTTAAGGCTGAGGCAGAGCGCTGCGGCATGTTCTATGTGAATGAGAGATGGCTCGGCGGTATGCTTACAAACTTCAAGACCATTCAGAGCCGGATCGAGCGCCTTAAAGAGATCGAGAAGATGTCCGAGGACGGCACATTTGATGTACTTCCCAAGAAGGAAGTTATCCAGATCAAGAAGGAATGGGATAAGCTGGAGAAGAACCTCGGCGGAATTAAAGAGATGAAGAGGATCCCCGATATGATCTTCGTTGTAGATCCCAAGAAGGAGAGGATCTGCGTCAGCGAGGCGAGAACACTCGGTGTTACCCTGATCGGTATCTGTGATACCAACTGTGATCCTGATGAGCTTGATTACATCATTCCTGGTAATGATGACGCGATCAGAGCTGTAAAGCTGCTTGTTTCCAGAATGGCTGACGCTGTTATCGAGGCTAAGCAGGGCGCTGATGCCGAAGCAGAGGCAGCTGCGCAGGACGACGCAGAGGCGGCAGAATTTAACGACTGATGATGAGCAGGAAGCCGGCACTGCCGGCTTTTTGCGAAACAGAATGAATCACTGGTTAAAGTGGAGGAATAGACAATGGCAGTTACTGCAAAAATGGTAAAAGAATTAAGAGAGATGACCGGTGCCGGCATGATGGACTGCAAGAAGGCACTGACCGCTGTTGACGGCAATATGGATGAGGCAGTTGAATTCCTCAGAAAGAAGGGTCTTGCAGCCGCAGAGAAGAAGGCTTCCAGAATCGCTGCCGAAGGCCTGGTTGCCACTGTGGTAGCCGGGGACAAGAAGTCTGCCGCGATCGTGGAAGTTAATTCCGAGACAGATTTCGTTGCTAAGAATGCTCAGTTCCAGGAATACGTCGCCAAGGTTGCCGGACAGGCACTTGCTACAAAGAGTGAGACTCTGGAGCAGTTCCTTGCAGAGCCCTGGACAGATGATGCCAGCGTAACCGTAGAGCAGGCTCTTTCCCAGAAGATCGCCATCATCGGTGAGAAGCTGAGCATTCGCAGATTTAAGAAGGTTACAGAAGAGAACGGTATGATCGCTTCCTATATTCATGCAGGCGGCAAGATCGGCGTTCTTGTTGATGTAGAAACCGACGCTCCGGAAGACGAGGCAGTTGCAGAGTGCGCAAAGAATGTAGCAATGCAGGTTGCAGCGCTCAAGCCGGTATATACCAATCGCGGCGAAGTAGATCAGGAGTACATTGAGCATGAGAAGGCTATCCTTCTTGAGCAGATCAAGAATGATCCCAAGGAATCCAAGAAGCCTGAGAGGGTTATCCAGGGCATCATCACAGGCCGTGTCAACAAAGAGCTCAAGGAGATCTGCCTGCTGGATCAGGTCTATATTAAGGCTGAGGATGGAAAGCAGTCTGTAGGCAAGTATGTTGAGTCCTGTGCGAAGTCCTTAGGCAAGAAGATTGAGATCAAGGGCTTTGCCCGCTATGAGACAGGTGAAGGCCTGCAGAAGAAGGAAGAGAACTTTGCTGAAGAAGTAGCAAAGCAGATGAAGGGCTGATCCCCATTCTTTCTGAAAATACATTATATGACTCCCGGAGAGCTTTTTCCGGGAGTTTTTTTATATGCGCAG
>ONFL01000116.1 GCA_900317095.1 uncultured Eubacteriales bacterium
ATCCTGCTTTTTTCCGCCGAAAGCAAAGCGTTCAAAATGGAAAGCCTGAAAAACAAGCAGTACCCCCAGCACAGCCATAAAAGCGCAGATAGCCAGTCCTAAAATATATGCCATCCTGCTTGCGGCCGAGTAAGTCCGCAGCATCTCTGTGATGATCCCGGCAGCAATGCTGCCGGCTGCCAGGATCAGGGCGGTGCCTGTCCCCAGCCTGATAATAAAACACTTTGTCTTGATCATATAATAGGTTTCCACTGCTTCCTCCGCCGTATCACGCTTATCTTAAAGGCATGTCCGTTCGACTCACTGCCCGCGTAAAAAATAAGCCCCGCCTGCATGCAGGCGGAGCTTCTCTGAAATTCAGATATTATTCCTCGTCTCCGGCATCTTCCTGCTCGTTCTCCGCAGGAATGTCAAGAGCCTTCATGCTGAGACTGATCTTCTGCGCTTCGCCGTTAAAGTCAACGACCTTGGCAGTGATCATCTCACCGATCTGCAGGATATCAGAAGGCTTTTCAACACGATCTCTGGAAATCTGGGATACATGCAGGAGTGCGTCAACACCGGGCTCAAGCTCGATAAATGCGCCGAAATCAGTCATTCTTGCAACCTTGCCGGTCACGATATTGCCGACAGCGTACTTCTCACCTGCTGTGAGCCAGGGGTTCTCTTCCGGGAACTTGAAGGAAAGAGCGATCTTCTCACCCTGGATGTCTTTGATCAGAACCTTAACGGTATCATCAATCTTGACAACCTTTCTGGGATCGTCAACTCTGCCCCAGGACATCTCGGAAATATGAAGCAGTCCATCTGCTCCGCCCAGATCGATGAAAGCACCGAAATCGGTGACGTTCTTTACACGGCCTTCTACAACCATACCGGGCTTGATGCGGGCAAACAGTTCTTCTTTCTTCTTGGCCTTCTCAGCAACGATAAGCTGCTTTCTGTCGCCGATGATCCTTCTCTTGCGGGGATTAAATTCGGTAATGACAAAAGAAATCTCCTGATCCTTGTACTTCTCAAGATGTCTCTCATAAGTGTCGGAAACAAGACTTGCAGGGATGAATACTCTGGCCTCATCAATAACTACGCTGAGACCGCCGGTCTGTACGCCTACAACCTTGGCTGTAAGAACATCTCCGTTCTCATAAGCTTCCTCGATCTTCTTGTTGCCTCTCTCGGCAAGAAGTCTCTTGTAGGTAAGGAGCACCTGACCCTCGCCGTCGTTCACCTTCAAAACCTTGGCCTGCATGGGATCGCCGACCTTGACAACGGTTGTGAGATCCAG
The DNA here is from genome assembly GCA_900317095.1 of uncultured Eubacteriales bacterium. Taxonomy (GTDB): domain Bacteria; phylum Bacillota; class Clostridia; order Lachnospirales; family Lachnospiraceae; genus UBA2912. The sequence goes on from ONFL01000116.1 coordinate 1,286, forward strand.
GTTGGACTGGTTGGAGTACTCGCTCCGGGTGATGATTCCGTCAGACTTGTAGCCGATATTGAGAATAATCTCATCGGGCTTTACGTCCAGGACGGTACCGTCAACGACCTCTCCGTTGCGGATCGGCTTCGATGCGGCTAAAAATTCTTCCATTTCTTCGTTACGTTCTGACATGTGTGTGAGAACCTCCTCGATAATATTTTTTGGGGTGGAAGCCCCGGCTGTAATACCTACATTACCTTTAGAGGCAAAAGTCTTTAAATCCAAATCTACAAGTCTCTGTATATAGTAAGTATGCTTGCATTCATTCTTGCAAATTTCGTACAGTTTCTGCGTGTTGGAACTGTGCCGCCCTCCTATTACGATCATAGTGTCGACACTCTTTGCGATCTGTCTGGCTTCACTTTGACGCTCTGCCGTGGCACTGCATATGGTATTTAAGCACACTATATCATAACCTTTTTCAGAAATAATTTCAACCAGTAATTCAAATTTCCTTAAATTAAATGTTGTCTGAGAAACTATACATATTTTCTCATCTTTTTCTGCATGAAAGGCTCTGGCTTCTTCCTCTGTCTGAATAATATCCGGCCGGCCCGCGCACCATCCGCTGATGGCCTCCACCTCCGGATGGACCGGATTTCCTATGATAAGGATCCGATACCCCATACCGCTGTACTTTTGAACGATATTGTGGATCTTCTTGACGAAAGGGCAGGTCGCGTCGGCTATTTTATAGCCCATTTTCTCCAGTTCGTCATATTCCAGCTTTGAAACCCCGTGCGAGCGGATGATCATGGTCCCGGGAGCGGCCTGCCGGGCCTGATCCAGGCTGTCTATCTTATGGACACCGCGCTTTTCCAGGTCTTCGACCACAGCCTCATTGTGGATAATAGGACCGAACGTATAAACAGGCCCCTGCCCGGCCATCTCGAATGCCATATTAACGGCCCGCTCTACACCAAAACAAAATCCCGCGCTTTTCGCCAGAATAACATTTCTCATTTTCCGCGTCTTTCCTCTGCCAGTGACCGGATCTTTGCGGTCACCTGCTCTATATCCATATCTGATGTATCGACCAGAACAGCATCCTCAGCCTGGCGGAGGGGAGAGACAGCCCGGCTCATGTCCTGCCGGTCTCTCTGAATGATATCCTGCTCTATCTGGTCCAGATCGGCCTTCTCTCCCCTGGCTGTCAGCTCATCATATCGTCTTTTTGCCCGCACCCGGGGCCGGGCTGTCAGAAAGATCTTCAGCTGGGCGTCCGGCAGAATATGGGTCCCTATATCCCTGCCGTCCATGATGACGTCCGACCCGGCCGCCAGTTCCCGCTGGAGGGAAAGAAGTTTTTCCCTGACAAGAGGGATCGCGGAGACCAGGCTGGACATGCGGCTGACCTCGGGTGTCCGGATCAGGCCGTTGACATTTTCTCCGTTAAGATATACGCACTGCAGGCCGTCCTCATAGCGGATGCTGATCTCGATCTGCCCGCAGGCTCTGCGGATTTCTTCCTGCGAATTAATATCTATACCATGGCGGATCATATAAAGGGCGACCGCCCGGTACATGGCGCCGGTATCTACATAGATAAAATGCATCTGCTGTGCCAGGTTTTTAGCAATTGTACTCTTACCGGCCCCTGCGGGGCCGTCTATTGCGATATTCATTCCGTTCTCTCCATAATATGAAATGCTATCCTTCCGCCGCCGCCAGCCCGGCAGCTCTTCCTGTAGACCAGGCAATCTGCAGATTAAAGCCGCCGGTCACAGCGTCGACATCAAGAACCTCTCCGGCAAAGTAAAGTCCCCGGACCAGCCTGGATTCCATGCTGCCGGGAGCGATCTCCTTTACGTTCACGCCTCCCTGGGTTATGATCGCCTCTGAAAATCCCCGGGTCCCGGTGACCGTCATCCGCAGCCCCTTCATGGCAGCTGCCAGTGAACGGCGCATGGCCTTTGTCACTGACCGCACCGGCAGATAAGGATCAGCACCGGCCTGTGCTATCACCACCGGGATGAGGCCGGAAGGCAGGAGCCGGCCCAGAGCATTGTGCAGCTGCCGGCCCTGATTTTCCGAAAAATCCCGCAGGATCCGCTCATCAAGCTTCTTTTCATCCAGTGCCGGCTTAAGATCTATCTCCGCCTGCAGGGGAAATCCGTTTTTCAGCTTGTGGACTCTTGTGCTGGCTGTCAGCACAAGAGGTCCGGTAATACCGAAATGGGCAAACATCATCTCTCCAAAATCACTGTAAACC
>ONFL01000115.1 GCA_900317095.1 uncultured Eubacteriales bacterium
AATTGAGTGCTAACAGCAGAAACGAAGCCGGATACATATTAAAGGAGGCGGACCGGGTGGAACTGGATGAGAGAAAGATCAAGATTCTCAACACGATTATTCAGACATATCTGGATACCGGAGAACCGGTAGGATCCCGGACCATTTCCAGGTATTCCGACCTTAAGCTCAGCTCTGCGACGATCCGCAACGAGATGTCGGATCTGGAAGAGATGGGCTATATTTTCCAGCCGCATACCTCCGCCGGCCGGATCCCTACGGACAAGGGCTACCGCTTTTATGTCGACAACATGCTGCGGACAAAGACGGAGCAGGCAGATAAGGAAAGGGCGGTCGTTGTTCAGAAGGTGGATCGTCTGGAACAGGTTCTTAAGCAGGTCGTGCGGCTGCTGGCCGCGAATACGAACTATGCTTCTATGATCACCACTCCCAGAGATCAGAAGAACAAGCTTAAGTTTATCCAGCTTTCCGCTGTTGAGGAATGCAAGGTCCTGTCAGTCATGATGCTGGAGGGGAACCTTGTTAAGCACAGAGTGCTGACGACAGAAGAACCCATTTCCCAGGAGGATATCGTGAAGCTGAATCTTCTCCTGAATACTTACCTTCAGGGACGCACCCTGCAGGATATCAGCATGGAACTGGTGCAGGATCTTAAGGATCAGGCAGGCGAACACCGGAAGACGATTTCCGATCTCATAGATGCCATTGTAGAGGCCATCCGTGAGGAGGACGGCACGAAGGTCTTTCGCAGCGGGACCACGAACCTGCTCAAGTACCCGGAGCTGGGCGACCGGGAGAAGACCGGTGAGCTTTTGACAGCGCTGGAAGAGAATCAGGGTCTGGAAGAGCTCATAGACGGCGCCGAGAAATCTGATGACAAGGGAATTCAGGTATATATCGGCTCGGAGATGCCGGTTGCCAGCATGCAGGATTGTTCAATGGTAACAGCTACCTATGAACTGGATGAGGGCGTGCGGGGAACGATCGGGATCATCGGCCCGAAGCGAATGGACTATAAGAAGGTTGTGAATAACCTGGAGACCGTGATGACGCAGCTGGACGGAATATTTCATCCGGACAGGCAGGAGCCGGACGATACGGGTCCTGACGGCGCCGATCATGATTAACACGAGGTGATAATAGTGAAGGATATGGACGAGAAGAAGACAGACCAGCAGGAAGAGGAGCAGACCGGGCAGCAGGCGCCGGAAGCTGATACAGATCCTGCCAGGGAGGAGGCTTCCCAGGAAGAGGCTCCCGGGGAGGAAGCAGACAAAGATCCGGAGGATGAGGCTGACACGCAGGATGCCGCACATCCGCAGGAGGATGACAAAGATAAGAAACAGAAGAAAACAGATCCTAAAGACGCACAGATCGCGGACCTGAAGGACCGGCTTGTCCGTCAGATGGCCGAGTTCGACAACTACAGAAAGAGGACTGAGAAGGAGAAAGCAGCCAATTATGATATCGGCGCTTCCGATTTCATCCAGAAGATCCTTCCGGTGGTTGACAACTTTGAGCGCGGACTGGACGCTGTCGCCGAAGAGGAGAAAGATTCTTCTTTCGTCAAGGGTGTAGAGATGATCTACCGGCAGCTGCTCAAGGCTCTGGAAGATGAAGGCGTGACAGAGATAGAGGCGCAGGGGAAGGAATTTGACCCCATGTTTCACAATGCTGTCATGCAGCAGCCCAGTGATGAGTATGAATCCGGCACCGTGATCCAGGTGTTCCAGAAGGGATATATGTATAAAGACAGAGTGCTCAGGCACAGCATGGTCATCGTTGCCCAGTAAGCGGCGCGGGACCATTTCACATAGATATTACAACATTTATGAAGATCAGGAAATGCACAGGCATTTCATAAGAGCAATGGCTCAGGAGGTTTTATAATGAGCAAGATTATCGGTATCGACCTTGGTACAACGAATTCATGTGTAGCAGTTATGGAGGGCGGCAAGCCTGTAGTTATCGCCAATCAGGAAGGTTCCAGAACGACCCCTTCTGTCGTGGCATTTACAAAGACCGGTGAACGTCTGATCGGCGAGCCTGCAAAGAGACAGGCTGTTACCAATTCTGAGAATACAGTTTCTTCTATTAAGAGACATATGGGATCCGATTACAGAGTAACCATCGGCGACAAGAGATATTCACCGCAGGAGATTTCCGCTATGATCCTGCAGAAGCTGAAAGCAGACGCAGAGAGCTATCTGGGTGAGAAGGTAAGCGAGGCAGTCATCACAGTACCTGCCTACTTCAATGATTCCCAGAGACAGGCAACAAAGGATGCCGGCAAGATCGCAGGCCTGGATGTAAAGCGTATCATCAACGAGCCCACAGCTGCAGCCCTGGCTTACGGCCTCGATAATGAGAGCGAGCAGAAGATCATGGTTTATGACCTTGGCGGCGGTACATTTGATGTTTCTATCATTGAGATCGGCGACGGCGTTATTGAGGTACTGGCTACAAATGGTGATACCAGACTCGGCGGCGATGATTTCGATAACAAGATCACCCAGTATATGATCGATGACTTCAAGGCAAAGGAAGGCGTAGATCTTTCCGGCGACAAGATGGCAGTACAGAGACTGCGCGAAGCTGCAGAGAAGGCAAAGAAAGAGCTGTCCAGCGCGACAACTACCAACATCAATCTGCCTTTCATCACTGCCACCAGCGAGGGACCGAAGCACTTTGATATGACCCTGACCCGTGCAAAGTTCGATGAACTGACCCACGATCTGGTAGAGAGAACCGTAATTCCTGTCCAGAATGCCATGAGAGACGCAGAGCTTGAGATGAGCGATATCTCCAAGGTTCTCCTGGTAGGCGGTTCTACCCGTATCCCGGCTGTACAGGAGAAGGTAAGAATGCTGACCGGCAAAGAACCCAATAAGTCCCTCAACCCCGATGAGTGTGTTGCTATCGGCGCTTCTATACAGGGCGGCAAGCTGGCCGGCGAGGCCGGTGCCGGAGACGTCCTCCTTCTGGATGTAACTCCTCTGACACTCTCCATTGAGACACTGGGCGGCATCGCTACCCCTCTGATCGAGAGAAATACAACCATCCCGACAAAGAAGAGCCAGATCTTCTCTACCGCAGCTGATAACCAGCCGGCTGTTGAGATCAATGTCGTACAGGGCGAGAGAAAGTTCGCAAAGGACAACAAGAGTCTGGGCGTATTCAAGCTGGACGGCATCGCGCCGGCAAGAAGAGGTGTTCCTCAGATCGAAGTTACATTCGATATCGATGCCAACGGTATTGTCAATGTATCTGCCAAGGATCTGGGCACAGGCAGAGAGAACCATATTACCATTACGGCAGGTTCCAATATGTCTGACGATGAGATAGACAGAGCCGTTAAGGAAGCTGCTCAGTTCGAGGCGCAGGATAAGAAGAAGAAAGAGGGCATCGATGCCAGAAACGATGCAGACTCCTCTGTATTCCAGATAGAAGAAGCACTCAAGAATGTAGGCGACAAGATCAGCGCAGATGACCGGTCCAAGGTTCAGGCAGAGATTGACAGCCTGAAGAAGGTTCTGGAAAGAACAGCTCAGATGGACGAGATGACCGATGCCGATATCGATGAGCTCAAGTCCGGCAAGGAACGTCTGATGAACGCTGCTCAGCCGGTATTCACAAAGATGTATGAGGCGCAGAACCCGAATGCCGGAGCTGCAGGAGCAGGCCCGCAGGCAGGCCCTCAGGGCGGCCCGCAGGGAAATAACGGCGGAAACGGCCCGGATGATGTAGTTGACGGCGACTATACCGAGGTGTAAAATAATCTAATGCTTCAATCCGGGGCAGAGCCTGCCCCGGATTGATTTATATCTGGTATATAGATTGACAGACAGAGAGCGAAAGGCGAAGTGGATGATGCACTTGGCTTTTTCGCTGTTCAAAGACCAGGAAAGGATTTTCATAGATGGCAGATAAGAGAGATTATTATGAAGTCCTCGGCGTGAGCAAAACCGCAAGCGAAGACGAGATTAAGAAAGCGTACAGGAAACTTGCCAAAAAATACCATCCGGATATGAATCCGGGCGATAAGAACGCGGAGGAAAAGTTTAAGGAAGCGTCGGAGGCTTATGCGGTCCTCAGCGATGCGGACAAGAGGCGTCAGTACGATCAGTTCGGCCATGCCGCCTTTGAGCAGGGCGGCGGAGGAGCCGGCGGCTTCGGCGGTTTTGATTTTAACAGCGGTGATATGGGAGATATCTTCGGAGACATTTTCGGAGATCTTTTCGGAGGCGGAAGGTCTTCCCAGACCCGGCGGAACGGCCCTGCCAAGGGTGCCAATGTGCGGATCAATATGCGGATCAGCTTCATGGAAGCCGTGTTCGGAACCGAGAAGAATATTGAGATCGGATATAAGGAAGAGTGCGCGGATTGCCATGGAAGCGGCGCTAAGGCCGGAACCAGCCGGCAGACCTGCAGCCGCTGCGGCGGAAGCGGCCAGATCGTAACAACGCAGCAGTCTCTGCTCGGCGTGATCCGGAATGTGCAGACCTGCCCGGTCTGCGGAGGTGAAGGAACCGTCGTCAAGGAGAAGTGTCCGACATGCGGCGGAAGCGGTTACAAGAAGATCCGCAAACCGCTCAAGGTATCTATCCCGGCAGGCGTGGACAATGGCATCACCGTGAGAGTCGGCGGCTTTGGAGAGCCCGGAAGAAACGGCGGTCCCAGAGGAGACCTGCTGGTCGTTCTGCAGGTGGAAAGCCATCCTGTATTCCAGCGCGATGACTATAATATTTACTCAACAGTTCCCATCAGCTTCGCGCAGGCAGCCCTGGGCGGAGATATTACGATCCAGACCCTGGACGGGGATATTACCCAGCCTATAAAGGCAGGAACCCAGACAGATACCCGGATCCGGCTGCGGGGCAGGGGCGTTCCTTCCAGACGGAACAAGAACATCCGGGGCGACCATTATGTGACGCTGGTCGTACAGGTTCCTCAGAAGCTTGATGAAGAGCAGAAAGACCTGCTGCGCCGGTTCGATGAGTCGCTCACCGGCAAAAAGAGCGAAGCCGCGTCTGATAAGAAAAAGAAAAAGGGCTTCATGAACAAGATAAAGGAGACATTCGAAGAAAAGGTACAGGGCGATGAAGTGGAATAAATACCGGATCAGGACGACTGTCCAGGCGGAGGACATGATCAGCTATACCCTTGGCGAGATGGGCATAGAGGGCGTGGAGATAGAGGATAAGGTCCCTCTGACCGAAGAGGAGAGAAAATCCATGTTTATAGATGTCCTGCCTGATCTTGGCGAAGATGACGGCGTGGCCTATGTAAGCTTTTATATAGAGCCGGAGAAGGATCATCCCGAGACCATCAGCGATGTGAAGGCTGCCCTGAGCAGACTTTCGGATTTCCTGGATGTCGGCGATCTGACCATTGAAAAAACGCAGACCGCGGATTCGGACTGGATCAACAACTGGAAGCAATTCTGGAAGCCTTTTCAGGCAGATCCCGGGATCTGGATCTGCCCCAGCTGGATGACACTCAAAGATGCCGGGGAAGACGATCTGGTCGTCAGCCTGGATCCCGGAACGGCCTTCGGTACCGGTATGCATCACACGACGAGGCTGTGTATTCATCAGCTGAGAAAGTACCTGCAGCCGGGCCAGAGTGTTCTGGATGTAGGAACCGGGAGCGGGATCCTTTCCATTATCGCGCGGCTGACCGGCGCCGGAAAGGTCACAGCAGTGGATATCGACCCCCACGCAGTAGAATTTGCCGGGGAGAATGTAGATAAGAACGGAATTGACCGCAGGAATTTCACATTGATGGCGGGAGACCTGATCACGGATCCGCAGCTTCGCCGGCAGGCTGGCCTTCATCAGTATGATATTGTGCTGGCCAATATTTTCGCTGACATCATTATCCCGCTGGCAGCAGTCATAAAGGATAATATGAAGGAAGGCGGCATCTTTATATCTTCCGGCATCATAGACACCAGGGAGGAAGAGGTGCGCCGGGCGCTGCTGGAGAACGGTTTCGAGATACTGGAGGTAACTCATTCCGGCGACTGGGCGGCATTTACAGTCCGGGCATGAGCCGGCCGGGAAGGACCGGAGGGAAAGACTATGCCTCGATTTTTTGTTGACAAAGATCAGATAGAAGATAATAATATTACAATAACCGGTACAGACGTGAACCATATCCGCAGCGTTCTGCGTATGAGGCCGGGAGAGAACATCACTGTCAGCGACGGGTCAGGGACGGATTATTACTGCAGCATCGTGGATCTGGATCTCCGGCAGGTGAGACTGCAGGTGATAGACCGCTGGCAGTCTTTTTCAGAGCTGCCCGTCAGGATCACCTTGTATCAGGGCCTGCCCAAGGCGGATAAGATGGATCTGATCGTGCGCAAGTGCGTGGAGCTGGGTGTATTCCGCATCGTTCCTGTCATTACCAGCCGGACGGTATCGAGACCGGAGCCGTCGAAGCTGGAGAAAAAGAGGCAGCGCTGGCAGGACATCTCCGAGAGTGCTGCCAAGCAGGCAGGAAGGGCGGTCATACCTGAGCTGGCGCCTGCCATGACTTTCCGGCAGGCCCTGCAGGAAAGCAGGAGCCTGGATACGGTGCTGATGCCCTATGAGAAGGCTGCGGGAATGGATGCGGCGCGCACGCTGGTACACGGACTGGGAGACTGCAGGAGCGCGGGGATCCTGATCGGACCGGAAGGCGGTTTCGCTGATGAGGAAGTGGAGGCAGCGCAGGCTGCTGGTATAAAGACCATATCGCTGGGACACCGGATCCTCAGGACAGAGACAGCCGGAATGGCGGTTATGTCCATACTTATGTTTGAACTGGAGAAAGACTGATACAGGGAGCGGAGATGGAGATTTATTTCGACAATGCCGCGACGACCCGGGTGTATGACGAGGTGATAGACCTGATGGCGCAGATCATGCGCGTCGATTACGGCAATCCATCCTCTCTTCACATGAAGGGCGTCGAGGCGGAACGGTACATCCGCGAGGCGAGGAAGACGCTTGCCCGCATTCTCAAAGTGCAGGAGAAGGAGATCATTTTTACTTCCGGCGGCAGCGAATCCAACAACATGGCGCTGTTCGGCGCGGCCAGGGCTTACAGGCGGTCCGGAAAGCATATCATTTCTACCCGGATAGAGCATGCCTCTGTCTACAACCCGCTGATAGAGCTTGAGAAAGAGGGCTGGGAAGTGTATTTTGCCGGCGTAGACCGGTATGGGACTGTCTCTGTCTCTGATATCGCCGATCACGTCCGGGAGGATACAACCCTGGTTTCTGTTATGTGTGTAAACAATGAGATCGGGACTATCCAGCCAATCGCCGATATTGCCAGGGAAGTGAAGAAGAAGAATCCCCATACGCTGATCCATGTGGATGCCATACAGGGCTTCGGGAAGATGATCCTGCATCCGGGTCAGCTTGGCATAGACCTGCTGTCCGTCAGCGGCCATAAGATCCACGGCCCCAAGGGGACAGGTTTTCTCTGGATCCGCGACGGTGTCCGGGTGCTGCCCCTTATATACGGGGGAGGGCATCAGCATGGAATGCGTTCCGGAACAGAGAATGTTCCGGGAACCGCCGGTATGGCAGCAGCGGCACAGATCGAGTACACGGATATCCAGGAGAAGCTGGACCGGCTGTACAGCCTGAGAGCATATTTTATAGACCGGGTCCTGGCCCTGCCGGGCACGCATGTGAACGGCGGCCTGAAGAGGGGGAGCCTGAGCCTGGCAGACCGCGAAGATGCCGCCTGCTGCGCGGCGCCGCATGTGGTCAGTGTCAGTTTCGATGATATCCGGGCAGAGGTCCTGCTGCACGCGCTGGAGGAGAGGCAGATCTATGTTTCCAGCGGCAGCGCCTGCTCTTCGAACCATCCCGGGATCAGCGGCACGTTAAAGGCGGCCGGCGTGCCCGGAAAGCTGCTGGATTCAACCATCCGATTCAGTTTTTCATTTGATACAACGAAAGAAGAAATAGACGCCTGCATGGAAGTCCTCAGCGGACTGCTTCCCATGCTGCGCAGATTTGTACCCGGTGGGAGGAAAAGAAAGTAAGACGTGTTTAAGGCATTTTTGATCAAATACGGGGAAATCGGAATAAAGGGAAAGAACAGGTATCTGTTTGAAGATGCCCTGATGGACCAGATCCGCTTTGCCCTTCGTAATATAGATGCACAGTTCGAAGTGAGCAAGCAGCAGGGCCGGATCTATCTGGAGATGCTTTCGGATTATGATTATGACGAGGTGACAGCATGCCTGCAGAGAGTATTTGGGATCACCGCTATCTGTCCGGTGCTGATCACAGAGGATAATCAGTGGGACAGTCTCTGCCGGGTCACCGGAGATTATATGCAGAAGGTATATCCGGAGGGAAATGTATCCTTTAAGGTATTCGCCCGCCGTCTTGATAAGCATTACCCGAAGACTTCCATGGAGATAGCTGCGGATATGGGCGAGTATCTGCTGGATCGTTTCCCGGATCTGTCCGTGGATGTTCATCATCCGCAGGTGTCCCTCAATATTGAGATGAGGGAAAGGACCTATATCTATTCTATTACGATCCCGGGCCCCGGCGGCATGC
>ONFL01000110.1 GCA_900317095.1 uncultured Eubacteriales bacterium
GATCTCATATTCTTCGGGAACCATGTCAAAGTAGATCCAGCTTCCATCCTGAGCCGGCAGCATGCCCTTGCTGCGGAGGATGATGCCGTACTCCTGGCTTTCAGATAATTCCTTAAGGATCTGTTCGACCTCTTCCCGGGTATACTTGCGGGGCGTCTCTACTCCCCAGCTTGTAAATATCTCATCGGCATCATGCCCGTGATGATGGTGGTGATGATGGTCGTGATGATGTTCATGCTCCTCATGGTCATGGTCGTGATGATGCTCATGCTCGTGCTCATCCTCGTCTTCTTCCTCAGCGAGAACCATATCTGCCAGGGAAATGGGATGCTCTATAGCTGCCAGGATCTGCTTTCCGTCCAGGTCATCCCAGGGAGTTGTGATGATGGCCGCATCCTTGTTCTTCTCACGCAGCATGGCTGTTACCTGGGCGAGCTTATCCTCACTTACATCCTGGGTACGGCTGAGTACGATGGTATTGGCCGCTTCTATCTGGTTGTTGTAGAACTCTCCGAAATTCTTCATGTACATCTTGCACTTCTTGGCATCTGCCACGGTCGCCATGCAGTTAAGCTCCAGTGGTGCATCCGCTGCCGCTCTCTGTACGGCTCTGGCGACATCGGAAAGCTTGCCGACGCCGGAGGGTTCGATGATGATGCGGTCCGGATTGTACTTCTCAACGACTTCCTTCAGAGCAGCATTGAAGTCTCCTACCAGGGAGCAGCAGATACAGCCCTGGCTCATCTCTGTGATCTCAATGCCTGCATCCTTTAAAAAACCGCCGTCTATGGCGATCTCTCCAAATTCATTCTCTATAAGGACGACCTGCTGGCCTTTCAGAGCCTGATCTATCAGCTTGCGGATCAAAGTGGTCTTCCCGGCACCCAGGAAACCTGAAATAATATCAACTTTAGCCATTTTATAACCTCCAGTAAATTGCTGTTATTTATCCGTCTTCATTTTAACATTATATACTATTTGTCAACAGGCCGCCTTGACCTTTTTTGTATAAATATTATATTATAGGAAAAACGATCGCTTTCCCGGGAATGTTCTCCTATTATATTAGGAAGAAACACGATCGGCGCAGAGCGTTTTTTACATGGAAAGGATGAGGATATATGCCGTTTACCCATATGAATGACCAGGAGCGGGCCAGGATGGTGGATGTCTCCGGCAAGGATGTTACCGACCGCATTGCCGTCGCAAAGGGCTGCGTCTGCATGCAGCCGGAGACGATCCGGCTGATCCGGGAAGAGAAGATGAAAAAGGGGGATGTGCTTGCGGTCGCCCAGGTGGCCGGCATCATGGCTGCAAAGAAAACCTGGGAGATCATCCCCATGTGCCATCCTCTGATGCTGACAGGTATAAACCTGCACTTTACAGTGGATGACCAGGGCAGCCGCATCCTCATCACTGCCGAGGTGAAGACAAGAGGCCGGACCGGTGTGGAGATGGAGGCTCTTTCCGCAGTCAGCGCCGCTGCCCTGACCATATACGATATGTGCAAGGCTGTGGACCGGGGCATGCACATCACGGACATCCGGGTCACAGAAAAGGACGGCGGCAAATCCGGGCATTTTACCCAGCTGTAATAGGGAAATCCATTTACAAATACGCTTTTTTGCCCTATAATGATTGAATAGCTGGGGGTGCTTGAACGCTGAGAGGCATGACGTGCCAACCCTTTGAACTTGATGTGGATAATACCAACGCAGGAAAGCAGATGAACGAATATATATGATCCATCTCTAAGGGGAGATCAGGCCGGAAGCTGCGGGTACCGCGGCTTCTTTTTCTTTTATGTCTGCCTTCTTCTTCGCGTTTATTTTACAGATGCCGTCCCCGCGGCGGCAGATCGGAGGCTTATGAGATTATCAGAGATCTTATATAAGGAAGTTTCCCCCATATGGTCTTCCTATCTGACCCATCCCTTTATCCGGGAACTGAAAGACGGAACCCTTCCCGTAGAGAAATTCCGCTTCTACATGATACAGGATTACCGCTATCTTTATGATTACTGCAAGGTCTTTGCCCTGGGTATTGTAAAGGCTTCGGATCCGGACCTGATGCGCTTTTTCTCGGATTTTGTCTATTTTACACTGAATGGGGAGATGACCATCCACCGCGCTTATCTTAAGCGGCTGGGCGCTTCCAGAAAAGAGATCTTATCCACACCCATGTCGCTTGCCAACGTTTCCTATACCCATTACATGCTGGAGAAGGCCTACAGCGGCGGAGTCCTGGAAGTCATGGTTTCTATCCTGGCCTGCGCCTGGAGCTATGAGCTGATCGGGCAGGATCTGGCCAAAAATGATCCGCAGACCCTGCAGGATCCTTTCTTCGGCGAATGGGTCCAGGGCTATTCTTCCGATAAATACGCCCAGGAGACCCGGCAGCTGATCGACATGACCGACCGGCTCGGCGAAGGCATTTCCCCTGCACAGCTGGAGGAGCTGAAGGAGATATTCGTAAACTGCAGCCGTTATGAATACGCTTTCTGGGATATGGCCTATAAGATGGAGAAATAGCATGCAGGAGAATGAACCCATCCTTTCTTTTCAGAATGTCTGCTTCCAGTACAAAGAGGAAGATTTTGATATAGTAGATGATCTTTCCTTTGACATCCGGGCCGGTGAATTCGTGTCTCTCATAGGGCCGAGCGGCTGCGGGAAAAGTACGATCTTTAAGCTGACAAGCCGGCTCCTGCCCCGGAAAAGCGGCAGTATCCTCCTGCATGGAACAGATATCAGCAGATCCGGGAAGGTCGGAGCCGGCTATATGCCTCAGAAAGATCTGCTTTTCCCCTGGCGCACGATCC
>ONFL01000109.1 GCA_900317095.1 uncultured Eubacteriales bacterium
AAGGGATCCTCCCATGCTGTGCATGGGCCCCTCCTTGGGACAAAAATTGCTTCTTCGGTTCCGCCGCTGTGGCTTAGCGGCGGTTCTCCTGAGCCACGTCCGATTCCCGGTCCTTTTACCTGAGAGTTTTTCGCCCCTTCGGTGTCGTTACGATCTCTCCCGGGATCATCATACGTTCCTATGAACTTTTCTGTGCCTTCATTCTATCATGGAAAGTTTTAAAAAGCTAATATGAATTTTTAAAATATTCAATTTTGCATAGCTGTGCTCTGTCACAGATTTCTTCTTCTATTTTCCTTCCAGATGCACCTTTATATAGTCATGATGCACGGCCTTAAGGAAGGGACCGAAGATATCCTTTGTATAGAGGCGGAGGCTGGAGGTGTTGACGCAGGGATGGCAGCCCAGGAATTCTCCTTGCAGTATGTCTTCATCGGCCAGGAGCTGGACCCGGCCCTGGTGGTCGTTCATCAATCCCATGACGCTGACGGCGCCGGGGTGGATATCCAGCAGTTCTTCCATCTTGTCCTCCGGTGCGAAGGAGAGCCGGGCGCTGCCAATCTGATGGCTGAGTTCCTTTGTCTTGAAAACCTTGTCCCCCGGCATCATCAGCAGGTAAAATTGTGTCTGCTGGCGGTTGCAGAGAAATAGGTTCTTGCAGATCGTGGCCTCCAGGATGGCATCTACGTCCAGGCAGTCTTCCATGGTGTAGGCAGCTTTATCGTGATCCGTCTGCCAGTAGGTCAGGCCCAGCCTGTCCAGGAAATCGTAGACCCGGATCTCCCTTTCCTGCCGGCCCTGCATGCTGACCGGCCGCCCCTTGTGCAGTTCCATTTTCAAATCCTTCTTTCTTATAAAAATATGCACCGGATCCCCTGTATCCGGGTTCCGGCGCATGAAAACATTTCAGATCTCTTCTAGCCTGTACAGGTCCTTCCGCCTTGCAGAGAGGATGGGAAGCTGACTGCGGACTGCCTCCACCCGGGACATATCCACCGTCTGCAGGAGAATGCCCGGTTTCTCATCCAGTTTGTCCACTATTTCGCCCCAGGGGCTGGTGATAATGGATCCGCCATAGGCGACGTAGGGACCATTTTCATCCCTTGCCGGAGAGCAGCCGCACATATAGACCTGGTTATCCAGGGCACGGGCCCGGAATGTGAGGTCCCAGTGGGCGGGACCGGTGGTCATGTTGAAGGCGGCAGGTACGAAGATCAGCTGTGCCCCGTCCAGGGCCATCAGCCTCGTCTGCTCTACGAAGCGGATATCAAAGCAGATTTCGACACCTATCCTGCCCAGGCTGGTCTCCAGGACCGTGAAATCACTGCCTGCGGTGAAGGTATCGCTCTCCTTAAAGGAAATGCCTCCCGCAACGTCAACGTCAAAGAGGTGGACCTTGCGGTGCCTGCCGATCTGCTGGCCATTTTCATCGAAAATGAAGCAGCTGTTATAGAGCCTGCCGCCATCGCTTTCGGGGAAAGAACCGCCGATGAGGATGACATGGTTCTCCCGGGCTATGGCCGAGAGGGTCTGCCAGATCTTCCCGCCGGCTTCTTCCTGGTTCTCGATAAAAGAATGATTCTCATACTGGCAGGCGAACATCTCCGGCAGGCAGACGATCTGCGCGCCGGCTTTTGCAGCCTGTCCCGCCATGGCGGCGGCCGTGTCAAGATTTGTCTGCTTATCCTCCACTACCGGCATCTGGATCAGTCCGATCGTAAGCTCTTTCATACTCCGCTTCCTTTCTCCCTCTCCCAGGTCCAGCAGGCCGGAACCCTGAAATGCTCCAGCTTCACCGGATCAGGGTACTTCTTTCCCTGAAGGTCCAGGGTCACGCTTTTTATAACCTGCGGCTGGATAGGTTCATTTACCTCGACGCCCGCCAGGGGAAAATCCTTTACCGGCCGGGTGGGAACAGAGGCGATCCGCAGGACCTCGTCCATGCCGGACAGCACTTTCCCGAAGACCGGATAGATGCCCTTGTGCTCGGGGCAGTCCCGCAAAGGGAAGAAAAATTCACAGCCGGCCTGGCCGTCCTCGCCGTAGCCGCCCATGCAGACGCAGCCCGGATGGGAGTCCAGGGGCTCTATGTCCGGGTGCAGCTGAAATTCCCAGGGGATCAGGTACTGGGCCTGCTTCTTCCCGAAGGACCGGTAAGTGACGTCCACCCAGCTGCCGGGCACGATCCGCTCTATGGCATGGCCGTCCATAAGACCCCGGCCGGCTGTATAAATAAAACTGTTAACCGTGTTGGGTGCTGCCTCCGGCAGCAGCTCTATCACGATCTCGGCGCCATTATCCATATGGATATGGGCCAGAGGGTTGTCATTCATATTTTCTTCTCCCTGCCCGGCCTCAGATCAGCTTTTCTATACTGGCGGCGTCAAATGTGACATGATCTACATGATCCACTTCTATCTGGTAGAGGGCATTGGCCGCCACATGCTCGGCAGCCTGCTCCAGATTGCGGATGCCTGTAAGGCCGTGATAGCGGTCCACGATGGCTTCCAGAGCTTCTTTGGTAATGGTGCACTCCTCGGGCCGCAGACCGATCCTTTTAAGCACCTTGGGGAAGACGAACTCTTCGAGGATCTCCCTCTTCTCCCGGTCTGTGTAGTCCGGAATGTCTATGACCGCGAAACGGGATATCAGCGGGGAGCTGATGGCGTCCTTGTCATTGGCGGTGGCTATGGGATAAACGCCGGTGGTGGGAACCGTGCATTCTATATAATTGTCCATGAAGCCCAGATTATCCAGCAGGGTCAGCAGGACATCGGCCGGATTGCCCTGCCCGTTCCCCGCGGCGGCCTTGTCCAGCTCGTTTATGACGAATACCAGATTGGAGGATCCTGCTGCGCTGAAAGCTTCCATGATAATGCCGGGCTTGGCATTGGAATAGATTCGCGGGCTGCCGGTCAGCTGGCCGGGGTCGTTAATAGAGCTCATATCGAGGATGGTCCAGGGAAGCTTGAGGATCTTGGCAACCGCGTTGGCGATCAGGGATTTGCCGGTGCCGGCCGGGCCGACCAGCAGCAGGCCGTAGGCCGGCAGGGTGTGGGTCCGGTTTATCTGGATGACAGTCTCTATGATCCTCTGCTTGACCTTCTCCATGCCGTAGAGCTCCTCATCCAGGATCCGCCGGGCTTCTTTAGGATCAATGGCTTCAAAGTAATCGCTCTTCCACTGGATATTGAGCATCATGGCCAGGGCCCGCTGGGCATGCCGGCGTTCTTCCGGCGTAAGGTCGGAAGATTTTGCCACGTTCAGATTGCGGATGGCCCACAGGCGGATATTGTCCGGCAGGGTGCTGCCGGCGCAATGCAGAAAATCTACAATGCTCTGCAGGCTGGTTACCCGCATGGAATCCGCGTACTGATCCACAAAACCGGCATCCGGTTCCCGTTCTTTGGGACCCTCACTGGCCAGGAGGCGCTTTATCATCATCTGCAGAAAGCCGTCGGATGCCGACAGCTGTCCTGCCCCGCCGGAATTGATCTCCCGGATCTCATAGACCGCATAGCCTTCGGGCCTGTTCTGGCCGGTGATCTTTACGTTGATATGATTTTCGCCCAGCCACTTAAAAAGGCTGGTAAAGCGGGCGTCCATGCGGAGTATCTGCGCCTCATTGCCAACGAGCTCACCGGTAAACTCAAAGGTATGATCCCTTGAGGGATTGGAAAAACGGCCTATAGGGCGCGCCGGCCACTGCTGCTGCGAATTGTCCAGCAGGACGATGGGCTTTTCCGGACTGGTCTCGTGCACGCTGGAACTGAAGACCTCCATCTCCGGCACTTTCTTTTCTTCTTTATTCTCCTCTTTGGGAGCAGGGGAATTAAAATCAAATACGGGCATAGCTCTCTCTCCTTATTTCTCGTCTGCGAAGCCGTCCCAGACCGGCTTTCCGTTATAAATCTTTGCCTCCTCCTGGCCGCGCAGAACACGCAGGGCTCCGGCAACCAGGGATCGATGTTCGAACTCCTCGTGATAGATCTTTATGGGAGCGATCCAGCCGCAGCGCTTCAGGATCTGGTCAGTCAGATCCTGAAAATTACAAAGACCGCCGCCCATGACAATAGCGTCCACCCGGCCCTCCATAGCTGCGGCCATGGCGCCGATGCATTTGCAGATCTGATAGATCATGGCGTCCCAGACCCGGCGGGCCCGGCTGTCTCCGTCCTCGACCATCTTCCAGACCTTCCTCTTGTCTGAAGTCCCGAAGTGACTGACGAAGCCGCCTGATCTGGTACAGAGCTTCTTCGCCTCGCTCATGTCATGATCCTCCAGCCAGGAAAGCATATCAGCCGCCGCCACGGACCCGATCCTTGTGGGAGTAAAGGGGCCGTCCCCGCCGGCTATGTCATTGCCGTCCACCATCCTGCCCTTCACATGGGCGGATATGGAAATGCCGCCGTCTATGTGGCATACGATCAGGTTGAGATCCTCATAGCGCTTTCTTATAGAAGAGGCGTATTCCCTGGCCGTTCCCTTGAGATTGAGCGCGTGCAGAGAGGATTTGCGGTAAACTCCCTTTATGCCGGTCATCCTGGCCAGGTCCCAGAATTCATCTACCTTGGGAGGGTCGACCGTAAACATCTGTCCGCCGTATTCATCACAGAATTCCTTAGCCAGCTGCACGCCCAGGTTAGCCGGGTGCTCAACCCCTCCGGCCATGTTCCTGGTATCCTCGACCAGCTTATCTGTGATGCGGTATGTGCCGCCGGTCAGCGGATAGCAGCTGCCCCCGCGGCCGATCCAGACATCTATGGAAGCCGGATCCACGCCGTTTTCCTGCAGGTAATCCAGGATCACCTTTTTACGAAATTCCAGCTGGTCGTTAACCGTCGGAAAGCTCAGCAGCAGCGGAGCGTCATGAAAAACATTTGTCTCCATCAGGCATTTTTCATTTTCATATAAGGCTGCCTTTGTGGAGGTCGAGCCCGGATTGATGACCAGCAGCCGGTATATTCTGTCTTCGTTCATTGCTTATCTCCTCTTCTGCGCGCGCACACAGCTCATAGCTACGTTTCCTACGATTTCTTCGACCAGAGCTCCGCGGGAACAGTCGCAGACGATCCTGTCAAAGCCCTGCAGCATGGGGCCGTAAGCATCGGCATGGGCAAACTGCTGCATGAGCTTGACGCCTATATTGCCGGCATTCAGATCCGGGAAAATGATCACGTTGGCTCTTCCGGCTACCCGGCTTTCCCGTTTTACCTTCTTTGCCGCGACGGCGGGGTCTATGGCGGCATCCAGCTGAAACTCCCCGTCTATGGCCAGGTCCGGCCGGCGCTCATTGGCGATCCGCACAGCCTCGCGCACCTTGGTGACGGTATCGCCGCCGGCGCTGCCGTCAGTCGAATAGGAAAGCAGGGCACAGCGCACATCCCAGTCCAGCAGGTCGTGGAGAGTATCGCAGCTGGAAATGGCAATGCCGGCCAGCTGTTCAGCGTCGGGATCAAGATTAACCGCACTGTCCGCGAACCCCAGCAGCTGTTCTTCTGATCCCCCAAAAGCGGGGATCTTAAAGACTGCCACGCTTGATACCCGGGCAATGCCGGCCCTCAGGCCGACCAGCTTCAGCCCGGCAGATATCACGCTGCCTGTCGTATGGTCTATACCGGCGAATACAACATCCGCCTGCCCCAGGGCTTTCATCATCAGCGCCGTGTAAAGGGGATCACGGCTCATCTCCCTAAGCACTGTCTCCTGCTTATCCGGGTGCAGCCTGCTGTAAGACTCTATCACCTGGTCCAGCTGACCGGCGTCAAAAGCATCCGCGATCTCTATCCCATCCAGGCTGATGCCCCGCTCTGCCGCCGAAGCGGTGATCTTCTGCGGGTCTCCCAGTAATATGGCCCTGCAGATCCCCCGGTCTGTGCATTCCCGGGTAGCCTGCTGCATCTTCTCATTCTCCGCCTCCGGAAATATTACCCTCTGCGGCTCCTGCTGTGCCTGCCGGTATATATTCTCCATCAAATCCATACTCTTTCAGCTTCCTCCAGTCAAATAAGATATACGCTTTTCTGTCCGGCCTCGTGTACGCTTCCCACGACAGCCGCCTTCGTCTGCGTCTGTGCCGCCAGGGCATGCATGATATCGGGTACGTCCCGGTCGCGGACGCTGACCAGCAGCCCGCCCGATGTCTGCGGGTCATAGAGCATATCCTGCAGGACCCGGCTGACATGGCCGTGATCCACCTTTCCCTCGGCGAAAGCCCGATTCCGGTAGGCACCGGAGGGCACGAGTCCAGATTCTGCCAGCTCCCGTGCTCCCCGGATGAGGGGAACCTTGTCCGCGAAAAGACGGATGGAAACGCCGCTGGCCCCTGCCATCTCCAGACTGTGGCCGATCAGGCTGAAGCCGGTGACATCGGTCGCAGCATGCACATCGTAATGCCTCAGCACCTGCGCGGCATCTTTATTGAGCGTGCTCATGACCTTTATGGCTTCGCGGACAGATTCCTCCGGAGCCAGTTCTCCCTTGATAGAAGTGCTGATGACCCCGCTGCCGATCTGCTTTGTGAGGATCAGCATGTCGCCCGGCCGGGCGCCCGCGTTCTTCCAGACCCTGGCAGGATCCACAAAGCCAGAGACCGCCAGCCCGTACAGGGGCTCTTCATTATTAATGGAATGGCCGCCGACCAGGACGGCGCCGGTCTCTTTGACCTTGTCCGCCCCGCCGGCCAGGATTTCCTTCAGGACTTCCACCGGCAGAAAGCTGGGAAAGCCCACGATGTTAAGGGCTACTTTGGGCTCGCCGCCCATGGCATAAACGTCACTGAGGGCATTGGCCGCGGCGATCTGCCCGTATGTATAGGGATCATCCACAATAGGCGGGAAAAAATCCAGGGTCTGGATCATGGCCAGATCCTCCGAAACCCGGTAGACGGCCGCGTCATCGCTGTGCTCAAAACCTACCAGCAGATTCCGGTCCTCAAATACCGGCAGGTCCTGCAGGACCCGCTCCAGCACCTGCGGGCCCAGCTTGGCCCCGCAGCCGGATCTTTTCGCATATCTGGTCAGGCGGATCTGTTCGCTCATGATCAGAATACCTCCATATAATAATAATCGGCATGAGAGAGCTTCTTTTCTTCAACGAAATTTCTGAAGCGCTTCTCCTCCGTCAGGGGCACTGCCCAGCACAGGCCGCAGCTCTCGGAAATAGACCGGGGCAGGGGCAGGATCTTGCCGGGGATCTGCGCGTCCCGGCAGGCCTTCTCCATGGCCATGGCATCCGTCGTCGTATGAAAAGTAGCAAGCAGCTTCAGTTCTTTCTGGCGCATCTTCAGATCCGCACGACCTTTCCGGCATTGTTCATGGTCTCCACGATCTCATACATATTGGAGATCCGTCCTACGCCCAGATGTTCCTTGGTCTTCAGGAAATCCGCGCAGGTGCCGCAGGTAATGATATCGGTGCCGGCCTCAGCCAGGGCCTTCAGGTCCTCCAGACAGGGAGAATCCTCAGCTGTAAGATAGGCACCGGAATTGAAGAAAATGACTGTATCAGGGATCTTGTCTCCCAGCTGGCAGAGTGAGTAGATAAATGACTTCATCAGCACGCCGCCCAGCTCGTCATTGCCCCGGCCCATCTTATTGGACCCGACGGCATAGACCGTGGGGCCTGCCTGGCCCATGATCTGGCAGGCGTCGTTCCTGCCTGCCGCCTTGTCTATGGTGCCGGCGCCGGGCGTTATGGAAACGGTAAACCTCTCCTCACTGTCCTGGTGGGTCAGCGCCTGGGCGCCCAGGCTGTCCGCCAGCCGGGTCAGGTTCTGCACCGCCGTCGTATTGTCCACGATTACCTGTACCTCTTCGGGCTGCTCCAGAGCCGCGATCGCCTTCTTTGCCAGAACGACCGGCAGAGGGCAGGCCTTTCCTGCCGCATCGATAATAACTGCCATCTTGATTTCCTCCGTTTTATATATATTATTTTCAAAAACCGCAGGCCTGCGCCCGCAAAAAACATCCATCCTCCCGCGGTCAGTGCCGCAGGGAATATCAATTTCCCCGCACGATCTCTTCTACTGCCCGGACCGCGGAATCTGTCTCCTTTTCCGTCGTCGACCAGCCGAAGCCGAAGCGGACCGTTCCCTTGGGATAGGTCCCCAGGCTCTTATGAGCCAGCGGCGCGCAGTGCAGGCCGCAGCGGGTGGAAATGCCATACTCGCTGTCCAGCAGGTAGGAGACCATGGCATTGTCCATATCGGCAAAATCCAGGGACACCACGCCGACCCGCTCCTGGTCCGGTCCGGGTCCCACGATCCGAACACCGGGCAGATCCCGGACACCGTCCATAAACTGCCGGGCCCGGTCCAGTTCATTTTCCCGGATCCGGTCTATGCCGGTCTCCCGCAGGAAGGAAAGGGCCCTGGCCAGACCGGCAATGCCCGGGAGATTGAGCGTTCCCGGCTCAAAGCGGTCGGGCATGAAATCCGGCATGGTCAGAAGGTGGGAGGCGCTCCCGGTCCCACCGCTGATGACCGGCGTCAGCTCCTGCGCCATCTTCGATGTCAGCATCAGAACC
>ONFL01000143.1 GCA_900317095.1 uncultured Eubacteriales bacterium
ATGCGGTTTATATGGCCAGGACTCCGGTGATAGATGCCCTGAAAGAGAAGTATCCTTATGTGAAGGGCTATGCAAGCGGTCTTGCCGTGGGCCTTCCCGACGGTCAGATGGGCAATTCCGAAGTGGGCCACATGAATATGGGTGCCGGCCGTATTGTCTACCAGGAGCTGACGAGGATCAGCAAGGAGATAGAGGAAGGCAGCTTTTTTGAGAATCAGGTCCTCGCCGGAGCCATGGATTCTGTAAATGAAAAGAATTCCGCTCTCCACCTGTGCGGTCTTCTTTCCGACGGCGGCGTACACAGCCACAACAGCCACTTGTATGCCCTGCTGGAGATGGCCAGGCGCAAAGGTGTAGAGAAGGTCTATGTACACTGCTTCCTGGACGGACGCGATACTCCTCCCAGGTCCGGGGCTGAGTATGTAAGAGAGCTGGAAGATAAGATCACCGAGATCGGATGCGGAAAGATTGCCACGGTCATGGGCCGTTATTATGCCATGGACCGGGACAATCGCTGGGACCGCGAGGAAAAGGCATACCGGGCTATGACTGCCCGGGAGGGCACAGCGGCAGAAAGTGCTGTGCAGGCAGTCCTTGATTCATATGAGAAAGACGTTACGGATGAATTCGTGGTGCCTGCCGTGATCGGAAGCGATGCAGATGCGGCAGTCAAAGAGTCCGACTCGGTCATATTCTTTAATTTCCGTCCGGACCGTGCCCGCCAGATCACCCGCGCCTTCTGTGACCAGGCCTTCAGCGGTTTTGACCGTCCTTTTATTAAGGATCTCTGCTTTGTATGTTTTACAGAGTATGATGTAACAATTCCCAACAAAATGATTGCTTTCGAGAAGACAAAGCTGGTCAATACACTGGGAGAATACCTGGCGAAAAACGGCAAAACGCAGGCCAGGATCGCCGAGACGGAGAAATATGCCCATGTAACATTTTTCTTCAACGGCGGCGTGGAGCAGCCCAACCCGGGAGAAGAGCGGATCCTGGTTCACTCTCCCAAGGTTGCGACCTATGACCTGCAGCCCCAGATGAGCGCGCCTGAGGTCTGCGACCGCCTGGTCGAGGCCATCGGTTCTGGAAAATATGATGTCATCATCATTAATTTTGCGAATCCGGATATGGTGGGGCACACCGGTGTGATAGAGGCCGCGGTAAAAGCGGTGGAAACCGTGGATCAATGTGTTGGACGGGCAGTAGAAGCCCTGATCGAGGCCGGCGGACAGATGATCCTCTGCGCGGACCACGGCAACTGCGAGCAGATGATAAATTACGAGACAGGAGAGCCTCATACGGCCCATACTACAAATCCTGTGCCTTTCATACTGATAAACTATGACAAAAACTTTGGACTCATGGAAGGCGGCCGTCTGGCTGACCTGGCGCCGACTCTGCTGGATATGATGGGTATGGAGCAGCCTGCCGAGATGACAGGTCACTCTCTGCTTGCCCGCAGGTGATGCAAAAAAAGCCTGCAAAGCCTTGATTTACAAAGTGTGGTTATGCTATACTAAACAGGATTGAATGCAGGAGGTGTAACGCGTGAGCGGAATCAGAATAGCAGTTACGATCATTTATCTGATCGTCTGTGCCATTCTTGGATTTCTGGTATTTCGCGGCAAGGGTGAGGGTGCAGATCTGACCGGAGCCGTTTCCACCAGAGTGAATGACACATATTTTACAACTCATGGAAAGAAGCATACCGAAGACGCGGTTCGTGAGCGGGCGACGGTCATTTTTTCCATCATATTCCTGGCCATGTCCATTATTCTGAATATGGGATGGGGATACTGATCACAAGACAGCAGCACAGGCACTCCGCTGAAAACCGGAGTGCCTTTCTTTTTCATACGGCGGCAGAAGCTTTAGGGAGAGGCAATTGAAGGAATATCAGAACAGGAATGGGCAGCAGGATGAGAAGCTGACCGGCATTTTCAGGGGGACAGCCCGCGGCTTCGGCTTTGTATCACTTGCAGACCGCAAGGATGATATTTTTATCGGGGCCAGAGATACATGCGGCGCTTTTGACGGTGACGAAGTGGAGATCATGATCACCAGGCCGGGACGCGCCGGTAAGAGCCAGCAGGGGCGTGTCCTTCGTGTGATAAAGAGAAATACCCGGAAGCTGGTGGGAGTCTATCAGAAGAAGAAAGACTTTGGCTTTGTTGTCCCCGGCCGTCAGGGCCTGTGTCATGACATTTTTATCTCCAAAGACCATTCCATGAAAGCAGGGGACGGCCAGGTGGTAGAATGTCTTATCACGGACTACGGCGGATCCGGGAAAAGTCCTGAAGGCCGGATCATAGATATTATCGGCAGCAGCAAGGATCCGGCTGTCGATGGTGAGAAAGTCCTGCGGGCCTATCAGATTCCGCTTTCTTTTCCGCCTGAAGTGGACAGACAGATAAGAGAGATCCCCGATCACGTCCTGGAAGAGGAACTGACCGGCAGGCGCGATCTGCGGGAGCTGATGACTGTAACCATAGACGGGGAGGACGCGCGGGATCTGGACGACGCCATCACACTTAGCCGGGAGGCGGACGGCTGGCTGCTGGGCGTGCATATAGCTGATGTCAGTCATTATGTGAGAGAGGGAAGTCCTCTGGACAGGGAAGCCCTGGAGCGGGGGACAAGCGTCTATCTGCCGGGCAGCGTCGTTCACATGCTCCCCCGCAGGCTGTCCAACGGGATCTGCTCCCTGAACGAGGGCGAAGACCGGCTTGCCTTAAGCTGTCTCATGAAGATAGATGCCGGAGGCCATGTCGTGGATCATGAGATCGTGGAGAGTGTCATCAACGTGAACCACCGTATGTCATACCCCCAGGTCAGCGCCCTGCTGGAGGATGCGGATCTTTATGACGGGGTCTATGATGACGCCGCAGACATGTTCCGTGATATGGATCAGGCTGCCCGCCTGCTGCGTGGGCTGCGCCGCAGGCGTGGCGGTATAGATTTTGATTTTCCGGAGTCCAGCATATCGCTGGATGAAAAAGGATTTCCGACAGAGATAAAGCCTTATGAGCGCAATGAGGCAGCGAGGATCATAGAAGACTTTATGCTGGCAGCCAATGAGACCATAGCCGAGGATTGCTACTGGCAGGACATCCCCTTCCTCTACCGCAGCCATGAGGCTCCGGATGGCGAACGGATCCGCAGGCTGGGAGCCCTGCTGCGGGGTTTTGGTCTCTATCTGCACACGAAGAAGGAGAAGATCCACCCCAAAGAATTCCAGCAGCTGCTGGGGAGAATTGAAGGAACACCTGCTGAGGCCATGATATCCAGGCTGGTTCTCAGGTCTATGAAGAGAGCCAGATATACGACGGAGAATCTGGGACATTTCGGTCTGGCTGTATCCAACTACTGTCACTTTACATCTCCGATCCGGCGTTATCCGGACCTGCAGATCCACCGCATTATAAAAGAGCGGCTGCACGGTAAACTGGACGAGGAAAGGACGCAGCATTACAGGCGCATTCTGCCGGGTGTGGCTGAACAGACCAGCCGGACCGAGCGGCGGGCCGATGATGTGGAACGTGATGTTGAAAAGATTAAGAAAGCCGAATACATGACAGGGCAGATCGGTACCCTCTGCAGCGGTATCATCAGCGGCATCACAAGCCGCGGTATATATGTAGAACTTGAAAATACCTGTGAGGGTCTGGTAAAATTTGAATCCATGAAAGATTTTTACGTCTATGACGAAAAAACACTCCTGCTTACCGGGGAAAGTTTTGGAAAAGTCTTTTATCTGGGGCAGCCGGTCAGCGTTTATGTCGATGACGTCGACCTGCAGACCAGCACCGTGCTTTTTCACCTGAAAGGGGAACTTGGGGGAGCCGGAAAGAGGAGAAAGAAAGGGAACGTACAAACATATGGCAGTAAAAAAAGACCGCAAACTCATCGCAAATAATAAAAAAGCCTATCATGACTATCTTATAGAGGAGAAATATGAAGCAGGCATAGCTCTGGCAGGAACAGAGGTTAAATCCCTGCGCATGGGCCGCTGCAGCATTAAAGAAGCCTTCATAACGGTGAAGGACGGGGAGATGTTTATAGAACATATGCACATTAGTCCCTATGAGAAAGGCAACATTTTCAATAAGGATCCGCTGCGGACCCGCAAACTCCTCCTGCATAAGAGAGAGATCCTTAAAATCGCAGGGCAGGCTGCCCAGAAGGGTTATACCATCATGCCCCTGCAGGTCTACTTTATGGAAGGAAAAGTCAAGCTGGAGATCGGACTGGCCCGCGGAAAGAAGCTCTACGATAAAAGGGCAGATATTGCTAAAAAGGACATGCGCCGCGAAGCAGAGCGGGAGATGAAGATCCGTCTGCGCTGAGGGCAGAGGGAAAGTCCGCGGCAGGTTCGCAAGAATGCCTTGACGGACAGGGCCATTTGCTGTATAATATTAAAACCAAAAAGAAAGAGGCAGATATCATACAATAGAGACATCTGCTTTTATCTTAACGGGCTAGTACTGGTTTCGACGGGGACGTTGAAGTTTGGGAAGCCATCCGCAGAGTCCGTAACTGCGTAATAATGCGGAACCTAAACATAAAAGCAAACGACGAAAAGTTAGCTTTCGCAGCCTAAGCAGACTGTGTGTCGGACCGCGAGTTCTCACCGGCGCGGGATCCGGCATGGACAAGGTGAGACCCTCTGCAGCTTAAGCTTTGCGGCTGCAGAACATTCATGAAGCTACCGATGGCATGAGCCCGTTATCAGGCATATGCCGGAGGGAATCAATAATATGATAACTATGATGGTAGAAACCTGGATGAATATATCTTCGGACGCGGGTTCGACTCCCGCCTGGTCCACCAAAAGTACCTTACTCAAACTTTTATGCCTAAAAAAATATCCATCGTTTGAGTAAGTTGAC
>ONFL01000108.1 GCA_900317095.1 uncultured Eubacteriales bacterium
CACATCCATGTTCTTCATCATATCACTATAGTGGAAGGGCCCGTTCTCCATAAAGCGCATGCTCTTTTCCATGCAGTCGCTGCAGATGCAGACTCCCTTCATGCCGGGAACATGCATCATCTTTCCCGCGATCCGCTCCGGCCTTCTGCACATAAAGCAGATATCCTCGTATTCATCCTGCTTCTTATCGTCAGCCGAACCGCTGCCTGACCCGGTGCCGGAAGTCCTGTCCGCGTCCTCCTCTGTGATCATCCCGTCCTCATTCTCATGTTCGTCCATATATTCTACTCCCACGGTACGTGCCGTTTTATTCTACGAAACCGCTGACTGATTCAGCGGTTCCTTTTGCCTTCACTATACTTCATTATATCTCAAATCACAACTGATATTTTTATAAAAGAAATATAAAGAAATATAAAAAACAGCGGCAGAGCCCTTTCTCTGCCGCCTGCAAATAAGTTACAATCAATATGTGCTTTTTATTACGGCTGCATGCCGTTGCCGGAACCGGAGCCATAACCGCTGCCGTAGCCATTGCCGGATCCGCTGCCGTACTGGGAACCGCTGCCGGAGCTGCTGCTGTCCGTGCTGCTGGAATCTGATTTCCTTCCTATGATAGTTGTCAGATCCTTAGACTGCGCGTTCGTATAGCTTCCATCGGAATTGGGATAAACCGCTGTAACCGTGACACTGTCTCCCGGCTTGCACTTTTCAATCTCAGCCTGCAGATCCTCCATGGAGCTGATCTGTGTTCCGTTGAACTTTGTGATAATGCAGCCTGCGCTCAGACCTGCTCTTGCCGCAGCCGAGCCCTGCTCAACGCTGCTTACATAAACACCTTCCGGAGCGCCATACTCCTTGGCCGCCTCGCTGCTGATCGTTCCGCCCATGATGCCGAGATAAGGTGTCTCATCCTCGGTCTTTTCGGTAATGGTTCCGTCTATGATGCCCTTGGCAGTCTTAACCGCGTCATTTATGGGGATGGCGTAGCCCATTCCCTCGACCTCTGTATCAGAGAACTTGACAGTGTTTACACCGATCACCTCTCCCTTACCGTTCAGGAGCGCGCCGCCACTGTTGCCGGGGTTGATGGCCGCGCTGGTCTGAACCAGGGTCATCGTCTTATCTGTAAGCTGTACCTCACGGGCAGCGGCACTGATAACACCGGTGGTAACAGACTGGCCGTAGCCCAGCGCGTTGCCGATGGCGATGGCGCTCTCCCCTGCCTTCAGGTTGTCAGAATCGCCCATAACCGCTACCTTGATGGCATTCTTTGTATCGCTGGAAAGACTGCTCATATCCACAGTCAGAACCGCTATATCCGCGTCCTCCACGCTGCCCTTTACAGTGGCGTCTGCAGATTTCCCATCTGAGAACTGGACGGAAACCTTGGTAGCATCCGCGATCACGTGATTATTGGTCATAATGTAAAGGGTATTGTTATCCTGGCTGATGATAATACCGGAGCCGGCTCCTGATCCTTCCTGGGTATACTGCCGGCCGAAAAAGTCCGTTGTAGTCGACTGAATGGTCGTGTTGACCGCAACGATGCTGGGCATCACCTGGTCCACGATATCAGAGACCCCGCTGGCTTCTGTCGTTGAAACACTGCTGGATGAGGTCTGGACGATATTTACCGTACCCGTACTTCCCGCGGCTGCCGTGGAAGTCTTTCCACCGGAAGCCTTATTAAAGGCAAACATGGTTCCGGAGGCCGCAAGCCCGAAGATCACACCCAGGCAGACAGCCTTTGCAGCATTCTTTCCAAAACTGCTCTTCTTTTTCTTCCGGCGAGGCCGCTGGCTGCCGGTTCCCGCCGTTTCCTCCTGCTTCGGATCCGGTCCTATATAATCATAGGTGCCGCCAGCGTTGTAACTGCTGTCATTCCCATAATTATGACCTTTCATACCGTCACTGTATCCGTAATTATTCCCTGAGCTGTAACCATTGTCATCATTGCCGTACATGCTCTTCATCCTTTCCATATATATTTACCGGTCACGTGCTTATCAGTACATTTCCCGGTTCTTTTCTTACAATATAGATAGTACCATGCTTTTGTGTCCGAAGTGTGAATGAAGCATGAAAAAAATGTTAATGAAGCAAAAACCTTGTGTTTCTGCTGTCTTTGCGATATGATAGCACGGTAATCTATTTTAAAAATAAGAAGATACAAAGGAATTTTGAAAAATATGAAAGCAAGCAGCAACGGGAAAAAGAACTCCAGGAAAAAACGCTGGGGTATTATTTTTGTCATCGAACTGATACTGATTGCCATCCTGGTACCGGTTATTTTCGTTTATTCAAAGCTTTCTCTGGTTCAGTCTGCCAGTGCGGCCGATGTCAACAAGGACAACATTATCATCAATGATGGAAGTGCCAGGAATCTTACGGGTTATGAGAATATCGCTCTTTTCGGCGTTGACTCCCGTGACGGGTCTTTGAAAAAGGATGCCCGCTCGGACAGCATCATTGTTCTGAGCATAAATCATGATACGAAGAAGATCAAGATGCTCAGCATCTTCCGGGATACCTGTGTAAAGGTTCCTGAATACGGTCTCACAAAAGCCTGTCATGCCTACGCCTACGGCGGCGCGGAACTGGCCATGAGTACCCTGAATATGAACTTTGATCTCAATCTCACAGAATTTGCCACCGTTGACTTCGGTGTCATGGCAGATATCATTGATGATGTAGACGGAATTGATATCGATCTGACCCAGGAAGAACTGGATGTCATCAACCCTCTGATAGATGAGCAGAATAATGTTACCGGCTCAAACTCCGAACATCTTTCGGAGCCCGGCCTGCAGACCCTGAACGGGACCCAGGCAACTGCCTACGCGCGGATCCGTAAGATAGACAGTGATTACAAGCGGGCGGAGCGCCAGCGTACTGTACTTACAAAGATCTTCGAGAAGGTCAAGAGTTCCCGAAACCGCCAGCGTCTCGAAATGGTCAACGATATTCTGCCGAAGGTCTACACAAATCTGTCCAGCTCAGATCTGCTGGTTCTTGCAAAGAATCTTTCTGATTATACACTGGAACAGTCCGACGGCTTCCCCTTCGAAAAGGCAGCCGGCACCCTGGGAACAGACGGTCTCAGCTATGTATTCTGTGACGGCTTTAATAAGAATGTAACCGAACTCCATCAGTATCTGTTTGATGAGATGAATTATGAGCCATCCGAAACGGTAGATGAGATTGGAAATGAGATCTACGCCAACGGTAATTATTGATATTCCCGTATATGTAAAGCAAAAGGGAAGGCACCGCCCATGCCGGCGATGTCTTCCCTTTTTTATGTCCGCGTTTTAAGGCATTTTTATTACCGCTGCGAATCTGATTCTTCTTCCCTGATCTCTACAGAAACAGTCGGAGAATTTACAACCGCAGCCCCTTCCGGCAGATCACAGTCAACCGGGATCGTATAAGTGCCTTCCCGGTAGCCATTAAGATTTACACTGGCTTTCAGAGTGTCCTCGTCCAGAGACTGAAGGGCTTCAGAATTTCCCTTGAGAACGATGGGGATTACATCGCTGTCCCCGTCCGAGATAGAACAGTCATATCCTTCTCTCACTGACTCAGTGCTGATCTGCGAGACCGGAAGCTGAATGGTCTTCTGCTCTACCTTCTGGATATCCACCATGAAAGAGACCTCCGCCTCCGAATCGACGAGAACGACATGCTCAGGAAGAGATTCCTCCATGTTTTTCGCTATTGATATAGAGCTTTCGATCTTCCCGTTCTTTCCGCTGATATCATAGGACCCGATCGTGATCTGGTCTACCTGCGCCAGTTCCGAATCCGGTCCGGCGATCGTAACTTCCTTGGGCTCATAGTCCGTGCTTACGGCTACATAACCGTCTGCCGGCGCACCGGTGACAGCAAACTCTACAGGGACCGTTTTTTCATTATATATGGGCAGTTTTACCTGAATCTTGGACTGCGATACCTTTATATTGCTGCCGGATATCTCCCGGCCGTCGCTGTCCCTGAGAATAAGGTCCGCTTCTGTCTCTATATCCTCCGTCGTAGACGAGCTTACCGGCACATAAACAATAGCACTGTCTACCATCCTGATCTCGGAGGCCGGTCCGGATACCGTGATCAGATTGGGGGCAGCCGTACCTTTTCCGATATATTTGTCAGAGGATACCTTTCCTCTCGTCAGCACCTGCACATTCAGGGATTTCTCCAGCAGATCCTCCACTTTGAGATTGACCACAGTACTGCTGCCCACCGGGGAGATCTCCAGACCGCTGTAGGACGGACAGGTGACATCCACTGATACAGCGCCTGTGATAGAAAGCTTGGAAAGGTCTGCCACAGCTTTGAAATCATCCCGCTTCAGGGAATTGATCACAGACGACCTGCCCTTGACCCGCACACTGACCGTATTCTTTCCATTCACATAGCTATAGGCCTTCCCTGCATCTGTTATCAGGCTGGCATTCATTTCCACGACGGGAATATCAGAAAACTCACGGGTGGCAACAGGATCCTCTATGCTGATGACAACCATCCAGGCAAGTATGGCCAGAACCAGGGATAAGACCTTATAGCCCCAGTTATTTAACAGACGTTTCTTTATCACCTTTCGCTATCCCCTTTAAGTTAAACAGACCATGTTTCTTTTCGTCGGCACCTTTCAGCCTCTTTGCCAGAGCTTCCCTGTCGATGCCCCGGATCAGGCCGCCGCCCTCTGCAAGAGATACGGCTCCGGTCTCCTCCGAGACAATGATGGCCAGGCAGTCTGACAGCTCGCTGATACCCACACCG
>ONFL01000107.1 GCA_900317095.1 uncultured Eubacteriales bacterium
TCTATCTGTTCCTGAGAGACTCCGTTTCGTCTCGCTGCCCAGGCATAGGGAGCCGCGCAGGTCAGCACATCGAAATATTTTCCACATGAAAAGCGGACCTGCGGTGAATAAATGGCCCTGTTTTCATATAAGCCCTTGTTCTTGTGCGCCCTGTTCCACTTGTAATAGCCGGAAAGCTCCGGGCTGTCCAGAATGTTGAAGAGGGTGGATTCGTGGCAGAGACATTCCTCCTGGGCATGGCTCCCATCCAGAAAGCGGCCGCCCGCCTGCCCATAGTCGGCAAAGTTTAAGATCGCGGTTTTCCCTTCTCCGAACCGGTCGGCGGCGGAAAGGGAGTCACAGGCAGCAAGGCTCTGCTCAGAGCAGGCAGTCCTTTCCGGAACATCTACGAAGTCAGAAAATATCTTGCTGCGCAGGGCTGTCAAATGGATCTCGCTTCCATACCTGTCCTGCATTTCCTGCCGGTGAGCGGCAGCCTTAAGTGCCAGATCCGGATCCAATTTTCCCATGTTGAGAACCTCCTTTTCGCGTGTCCGCGTCAGTTTCTTTTTATTCTCTTATTATACACCGCGCGGGTGCTAAAAGCATTTTCTGAAAAAATTTGCTATAATCTGTGAAATAGTTTATCCTGTTTTTCGGAGGATAGTGAAATGATAAAGATAAATGACTATCTGTACTGTGGGGATACCGTGCTGAAGATCCTGCACAGTTATTCCCGGGATCTGAAAGAGAGTGCCGTACGGTCCCATAACCAGGTGGATCTGGAGCACGTGAATTATCTGCTGAAGATCACGGAGCTGCTGGAACACAATGACTTTCTGACATCCCAGTCCCAGAGACTGCGGGAATTTTACAAGCATATGGCGGACCAGTATCCTTTCCTGGCTTTTACCTATAAGGGAAGGATAAAATCTCTGTTCCGGGCAGAAGAGAAGTTTAACGGGAACGTTGTGACATTTACCCAGGACTATTACCGGAAGAAGGGAACGCTGCCCCCGATGCCGATTCTCCTGGCCTATCTGCAGAGCTATCACGATCTCATCGCCTACCGGATCGTCCTGGACATGCCCCGGTGCCATCTGAAGGCGGGGGAAGACCAGGAGGAGGTCAATCTCCGCTATCTGTATGAGATAGCCGAGATTCTGCCTTCCTTCCTGGAGGAAAGAGGATTCTCCCCTGCCCTGTCCCGTATGGCAGAGGAGGCGCAGAGCAGCTCCAGGCTGTCTGACAATGTACGGTTTTTCTACAAGGACTACATTGCCTCTCCCAAGCCCGACGGATACCAGTCCCTCCATATCAATCTCTATGATAATATTGCCAGGTGCAGCATAGAGGTGCAGCTGCGGACGAAAAAGATGGACGATCACGCCGAGATCGGAGCCGCAAATCATGAGTATTATGAAGAACAGCAGGGGGATGAAAGGACCGGGACCGGCCTGATCCCTGCCGGGACCTGCGCTTACTATGAAGAGGCTGTCGCGCGGGTAAAGGCCCTGCAGGCGGTCGATCTCTCGAAGGTGGACGTCAATATGTTCGCCGCAGTCAACAATGATCTGGTCAATGACGGCTGCGGCCTCTACCGCGGCAGGCTGATCCTTCCCTATGAGCACCTGTCCAGATTCCAGAATGACCTGATCGGGTGAGGTTATTTTGAAAATAAGCGAACTGATAAGCGAACAACCGAACAAGAACCTAACAAATAAGCAAACAGGTCTTGTTATAAGTTCGGTTGTTTGGGAAAACAAATTGGGTTTCATATAGGAAGGAATTTATGATGGCAGATAAGACAGAGCAGGAGCAGGAAGTCCGGGAAGCGCTGGAGCAGGAGAAGGCCGGCCGGCAAGGACTGGGGCAGGCGCTGCAGACCGTCCGGGACAGCCTGGACAGGGCGGCTCAGTATGAGCACGCCGTCCGCATCATAAACTATGACCAGGAGACCATATGTCCGTCAAAAGGGATGGGGGAGCAGGCCGGCGTGCAGGCCTTTCTGGCTAACCAGGCTTTCCGCCTGAAGAAAGAAGAGAGATTTACAGCAGCGGCCCGGACCCTTTACCAGCAGCGGCAGCAGCTGGACCCCCTGGACCGGCTGCTGGCCCAGGCCCTGCACAGGGAAGACCTGAAGAACCGGCGGATCAGTCCGGAGAAGGACCTGGAGCTGACGCGGATATACAATCAGGCCTTTGTGGACTGGCTGCAGGCCAAAAAGCAGGCGGATTTCAGCCTTTTTGAGGATTCCCTGCGCAAGGTCCGCGAGGCGGATCTGCAGCGGCTGGCTCTGCGGGACTATGACGGGGAAAAGCCGGCGGCGCCCTACGATGCCTTGCTGGACGACTATGAGCGGGGCATGACCGAGCAGATCCTCGACGGGGCTTTTCAGAAATTCCTAAAAAGGATGACGCCGCTGCTGCGGGAGATCCAGACAAAGGGAAGGATTATCCGCACGGATTTCCTGTCCAGACCGGTTACAGACCAGCAGCAGAGGGAAATGGCGGACTGGCTGCTGGACCTGATCGGTTTTGACAAGGAACGGGGCGCATGGACAACCACGGAGCATCCCTTTACCGACAACATCGGCCGCGACGACGCCAGGGTGACGACCCATTTTTATCCGCGGGCCTTTCTGTCCAGCATGTTCTCCATCATCCACGAGGGCGGCCATGCTCTTTTCATGCAGCAGCAGCCCCAGGAAGACTACGACCACCATATAAATGACATGCAGTCCATGGGCCAGCATGAGTCGGTCTCCCGTTTTTACGAGAACCGCATCGGCCGCTCGCAGGCATTTATCTCCCTGATCTACCCCAGGTGCGTGGAAATATTTCCACAGGTATTTACGGGTGTGACCATGGAGGATTTCTACAGGGCGGTCAACGTCGTGCAGCCTTCCCTGATCCGCACGGAGGCCGATGAGTTCACATACACTTTCCACATCATCATCCGTTATGAGCTGGAAAAGGCGATCGTGGACGGCGGCCTGGCTGTGGACGCTGATCTGCCGCGGCAGTGGAATGCTCTTTATCAGAAGTATCTGGGCGTCTGCCCGGCAAATGACCGGGAGGGCATCCTGCAGGATGTGCACTGGGCGTCCGGTTTCGGCTATTTTCCGGCCTATGCCCTGGGAAATATGTACAATGCCATGTATTATAACCGTATGGCGCAGGATCTGGATCTGGAGGATCTGATCGCCGGCGGCCGTTTTGACGTTATAAACGGCTGGATGGCCGGGCATGTCTTTGCCAGGGCCAGCCGGCTGGCTCCGGGGGACTGGATAAAGGATATCACCGGCCGCTCCTTCACGGCGGATGATTTTCTGGATTATCTGGAGGAAAAATATACGAAGTTATACTTAGATTAAAGATATCTTAAAAAATGTTTTGAAAAATATCTTGCGGCACAAGCTCTGCGGGAGACGGACCGGCGTTTCCTGCGGGGCTTTTTTTCTCGGCGGCTATTACCCAGGGTCAGCTGCCTTTAAAGGAAACTCTATGCCACAAACCCCGCGGACCCTTCTTACCGCCGGCGCTATTACCCAGGGTCAGTTGCCTTTAAAGGAAAGTACTCCTCGGTAATAAGTGATGGCGCTTCTTGGTGATGAGGATGGCCGCCTTGTCCCGGCCTTGTCGAAAAGTGTCGAATATCCCCGATATATAATAATTGATAATCCGCCCTGTCCTGCCATAATAAAGATACATTCTGAAAGGAAAAAGCCGGACCGTCCGGTCCGGGTGTTATGGAAAAGGAATCGCATGCCAGCTTTCAGAAAGGATTGGAAAGGATGTTTAGAAATCTTAGAAAAGCAGGAACAGGACTCGCCGTACTGACGACGGCACTTATGATCACCGGGGGACCGGGAAGGCTCCCTGTCCTGGCGGCGCCGGCCGAGACTGCCGGTGGCCAGCAGGAGAAGACTGTTCCCGACAGTACCCGCACGGCCCGGGTAACAGTAAAGAATGTGGATCAGGCGGCGGCCGTCACAGCCTACAATGTCACAAAGGCGGTCTACAACGACTACGGCTTCGTCCGTTTTGACAGCATAGTAAAGCCGGCCTCCGGGACAGAGACGGCAGCCCCCTTTATTGCCGACCTTGAGAAGCCGGATCCGCAGGAGGTCAGCTCGGCAGCCGCCTGGCTCAGGAATGCACAGGAGGACGCTCTCCCGGAAGGGACGGCAAAGTATGCCTTTACGGCTGACGAGAAAGACGCCGGCACCTGGTCCGCAGACTTGCCGGCAGGAGAATATATCATCATTGTGCAGAGCAGGGAAGGCGGAACCAGCATTTACAATCCCATGCTGGCCGGCGTCTATTATAAGGACGCAGGCAGCGCGGATTCCCTGGTGACTGCCGGAACTATAGATGCGAAAACACATTTTAATGATGACGATGCCCTATATGCCAAGAAGGTGGACATTTTCCTGGACAAGGATATTCAGAAAGCCGACGGCACCAATCTGGATGACCAGACAGATACCGGCGGCAATCAGGGCAGCCAGGCCGACGACCTGCAGGTGGGGGATACTGCGTCCTTCAGGATCACTTCCATGATACCCGCCTATTCCCGGCAGGCATATGCCGGCACAGATGTGAAATATACCCTGACCGACCTGCAGGATCCGGGCTTTGACGCTCCCACGGATATTGAGATTAAGGTTAATGGCAGCCTCGTCAGCCAGGGAGCGGGAACTGTCCAGGTGATCGGGGGAAGCGGAGACGGACAGACATTTGCGGCCGGTTCCGGCAATGACTTCCAGATTATTTTCGACAAGGATTTCATCCTGGCCCATACAGGAGAAAGTGTAGAGGTTTCTTACAAGGCGGCCCTCAATGGGCAGGCCGCCAGGAGGTTTGATCCCAATAACGATACGGTCAGCCTCACTTATACAAATGACATTTACGGGAATACAGATGTACTGGATGATACGACCCAGCACTTTACATTTGACGCCGCTGTGCGCAAGATCGGGGACGGGGCTGACAGCCAGGCCGGCCTGGCCGGGGCAGGCTTTACGGTCAGGAGAGTGGACGAGGCTGTTCCGGCAGATACCGGGAAATACCTGCAGGAAGACGGCTCCCTGGGAACGGCGCCCTATGCCTTTGTGACCGATAAAGAAGGCATTGCATCCTTCACCGGTCTGGATGAAGGCCGCTATGAGATCAGCGAGATCCAGGCCCCGGACGGCTACAGTATAAATGAAAAGAAGTATTATCTTACCGTTCAGCCTGTCTATAAGGCTTCAGCAGACGGCAAGAAGGGAGAGCTTGAAAAATATACTCTCAAACTGACAGATGAAGAGGGGACAGATGTCGGTTCGGTGGTCGTAGAAGATCCGGCCGGCTCTGTGACGGCGGGATCCATAGCCGATACCAGGCTGCAGAAGCTTCCTTCGACCGGCGGCTATGCCCTTTACTTCGGACTGGCGGCGGCAGCCGGCATGGGGATCTGCTTCGTCGTTATGCGCAGACAGAGCAAAGAAGAATAATATATGCCGGCAAGCTCTGACAGGCGGAGAAGGAGGGTCAGTCCGGCCTTCCTTCTGGCGGCAGCCGGATTTATTTTCTTTGCGGCCATGCTGGTCTATCCCCTGGCCAGCGACTGCTGGAACCGGTACCGGGACGCGCGGCTGATCAGGGAGTATGACAGTCAGATCATGGCCGGCAGCCCGGATATCCTGCGCAGGCAGTGGGAGGCAGCCGAAGCCTATAACCGGGCCCTGGCGGCCCGGACATCAAATATGGTCAGCAGCGCCATGTATGAAATAGACAAGGAATATGAGCAGCTTCTGGATCCGCGCGGCAATGGCGCCATGGGTTACATAGAGATCCCCAGGATCCGGGTAAATGAATTCATTTATCACTATTCGGACGAGGAGCAGCTGGCAATGGGGACGGGACATATCCACGGTTCCTCCCTGCCGGTGGGCGGAGAGAACACCCACTGTCTGATCACCGGGCACCGGGGCCTGCCGTCGCAGAAATTTTTCTCCGATCTGGATCAGCTGCAGAAGGGAGACACCTTCTTCCTGCATGTTCTGGACCAGGTTCTCTGCTATCAGGTGGAGGATATCCGCACGGTCCTGCCCCAGGAGGTGGACAGCCTGACCATAAAGCCAGGCAGGGATCTGGTCACTCTGGTGACCTGCACCCCTTACGGAGTCAATTCCCACCGTCTGCTGGTGACCGGGCAGCGGATCCCCTACAGTCAGAACGCCTCCAAAGGGATGGCAGGATATGTGGAGAAACAAAAAAGAGCGTTTTATGTGACGCCGCTTATGGCAGTGATGATCGGGCTGGCCTGCTTTCTGGCGGCAGTTCTGATCATAGAAGGGAGCAGGAAAATATATGAGAAAAGGAAAAAGAAGGACGGCAGCAGTTCTGCTGCTTCTGGCGGCCCTCTTCCCCCTCCAGGTAAAGGCAGCTGAGCAGACTCCGGACCCGACCGGAAGTATCCAGGTCCGGCTGGAGGTTGAAAAGGATGGAAAAGAGCTGCCGATCAGCGGAGCTCATGTGTCCGTCTACCGGGTTGCGGACTTAGAGCAGAAGGAAGATACAGCCCTTTACCGGCTGACAGCCCCCTACCGCTCTTTGCAGAAGACGGATAAGAGCGGCAGGGACAGCACATTTGACGGGCTGAACGCGGACCAGTCAGCGGATCTGGCAGCAAAGCTGGCCCGCCTGGCCCGCGGCCCGGCTGCTTCTGGAAAGACAGACCAGGAGGGCCAGGTTCTCTTATCCGGCCTGGAGCCGGGCATGTACCTGACAGTCGAGACAGACCGGGAGGGAACTGCGGAGAAATACGAGTATTTCGATCCTTACCTGGTCTCAGTCCCGGACTACCAGGACGGGAAATGGATCCTGCATGTGCAGTCCAGTCCCAAGACAGAGCTGACTGCTCTGCGGGGCAGCGATAAGCCTTCCTCCAGCCGGAAGGCGGCAGTGCAGACAGGGGACAGCGAGAATCCCCTGCCGCTTTTGCTGATGCTGGCCGGATCCGGGCTGATCGCCGCGGCAGCAGGAAAGCTGAGCAGGGAACTGGAAAGTACCTGAGTTTATACGAATCGGCTCCTCAAAGGGCTCTGTGATAACATTTTGATAACATTTGAAATTCTGCTTTTGTTCTGAAGAAGCACATACGGCTTGCAGGTACATGGATCCGGACCAGTATAACAGCTGGCCGAGGATACAGCCAGCGGGCTGAACGTGCAGAAGAAAATAAGGAGCAGGGTTCTACTGAACTTTAGAAGTTTGGTAGGACCCTGCTCTTTTTGTTTCTGCTTAAAATTGCCGTCTGTGAGTTATTGTTCATCCGTTTTCAGCGCGCTGGCCAGTTCATTGGAAAGCGTCTGGGAAGGAACTTTTGCAGAATGGACAGTGGAACTGTTAAGGGAATAATTGTAGCGCCAGCGGTCGTATTCTTCTTTTGATATCTCCCGGGCGTTCAGCTTTGCTTTCATGGCTGCCCAGTCGTCCAGCATCGTCCAAAGGACTGAGCCGGGCTGTGTAACAGATTTTTCAAGGCGCAGGCATACTGTGCCGTCAATCGTATCGACGGAGAGACCGTAAACGTCTTCCAGGGTGAACA
>ONFL01000106.1 GCA_900317095.1 uncultured Eubacteriales bacterium
CTCCGAGCTGTGTCGGGGTCATGTAGGTCTGCCCGGGCAATGTCCCGTCGGCCTGCAGAGAGGCCAGTCTGCTTTCCCGGCTGTCCATGTCCGCTGCAGTGCTCTCTGAAACGCCCGTTTCGGAAACAGGAGCAGCGGTTTCTGTCTGGGCAGAAGTCTCTGTCTGAGAGCTGCGCAGCAGATATTTTATACCGGAGATCCCCAGGGGGATCACATTCGCCAGAATGATCAGGACAATGATCCAGGTGATCAGGTGGGCAGGGCTGCGGCGCTTGCCGCCGGCAGCGGCTTCTCCCCTGGGATGGCTTTCACCGCCGCTTCGGACAGTCCCCCGGGGATTTTTCTCACCCTCGCCGCGGGGATTCTCATTTGTCGTCAGTTCCCCCAGTATCTGTTCTGCTTCCATCTCCCGGCGAAGGCTGCGCTCCTGGGCGGGTTCAAAGCTGGTCTGCTCCAGGTCTGCGGAAGGCTTACCGGCTTTTTTGCTGAAAAAATCGCCGTCAGATTTGCGCATGTCGACGGGTTCACCATTTACATAGACGATATAATCCGGCCGGTTCATATCATAATCGAATTCCCTGTGCTGCCGGGACGTGGAATGATCCTTCTCCTCTTTCATCAGCGGCCTCCTCCGGGAAAAATTTCTCAGTTTCATTTATCCTTATAGTACCACAAGGAGGGGCTGTGAGAAAGAAGCGCAAAGGAAAGAAAGACAAAAAGTGCCTTTTAAGAGAATGTGAGAAAAAACTCATTCTGCCGAAGTACTGATTTCCCTCTTTAATCTCTGCGCAGCCGCGCTGAGAGGGCGCCGGCTGTCATATACCAGGCAGACCCGCCGTCGGGGGATGTTTTCCCGGAGCTTTATTTCTATGATCTCATGCCTGGAAAGGCTGTATGCCGCCATTGGCTCCGGCAGGAAGGCCAGTCCCAGTTCACTTTTTACCAGGGGCAGGATCTGGTCGGTGGTCGCGGCTTCCGTGTCCGGAGCAAGCTCCAGTCCGTGGGAAAGGAACAGCTGATGATAGAACTGCCAGGTCATGGATTCCCGGCCCAGACAGATCAGCGGGTAAGCGCTCAGCTGCGCCAGGGACAGCCGGCTGCCTGCAAGGGCGGTGAATGTCTTTCCCCCGATAAGGATTTCCCGAAAAGCCATCAGCTGGACTGCCTTTAGCGGCGGCTCGGCCGTGACCGGTGTTGTCACTACAGCAAAATCAATTTCCCCGTTCTGAACGGCACGGACGGCCTGCGGCGTGGAGTGATTGTAGATCCGCAGGCGGATATTGGGGTAGGACATGTGAAAGGACTTCAGATGGTCCAGGAGAAATATATTCAGGGCTGTTTCGCTGGCCCCTATGGAAATGCTGCCGTTCTCCAGACTGGTCAGCGCCAGGATCTCATCCTCTGCCGCCTGCAGCTGCTGCATGGCGGCGGACACATGCGCATATAAGCTTTCTCCCTCCGGCGTCAGATGAATGCCCCGGTTTGTGCGGACGAAAAGCGTGCAGCCCGTCTCCTGCTCCAGACAATTCATGGCCCGCGTTATATTCGGCTGGCTGCTGCCCAGCGCGCGGGCCGCTCTTGTGAAGTTCCCGTACTTAGCTGCGTAATAAAATATCTTGTAATATTCAAAGTTTACATTCACAAAAAGCCCTCCCAGACATATCAATATATGATTGCAATTATATCAATAATAGTTTTTACATATTTCAATAGCTGCATTATAATAAACGCCGGAGCAAAAAGCAAGCAGCAGGAATATCTCAGTGAAAAGAGGAGGGAAAGATCATGCCGGCCGCAGCAGCAGGTATTATCCGGAAAGGTGAAGGAAAGAACAGGAAAAAATTACACGGTCAGATGTCAGAGGCTTTTGTGACAGCCGCCTTTTTGTCCCTGTCGGGCGGCCTGCAGGACGCCTATACCTACCTGTTCCGGGGCAATGTATTTGCAAATGCCCAGACGGGCAACATTGTTCTTTTCAGCCAGTGCATAGCGGCAGGAAAATGGTCCGGCGCTGTAGATTATCTGGTTCCCCTGCTTGCCTTTGTCTTCGGAGTAGCGGCGGCAGAGATCATCCGCAGGCATTATCAGAAAATTGTCAGTTTTCATTGGCGTCAGCGGGTATTATTGATAGAGATCCTGCTGCTCTTTGTGGTCGGTTTTCTCCCTCAGTCAGTCAATCCTCTGGCGAATGCGATGGTTTCCTTCTCCTGCGCCATGCAGGTGCAGGCCTTCCGCAAGGTGAACAGCTATGAGTTTGCCAGCACCATGTGCATAGGAAATATGCGCAGCGGCATGGAAGCTTTATGGACTTATATTAAGACGCACGAGCCGGAAGAAAAGCGCAAAGCGCTGCGCTATCTGGAAATCATCGGCCTCTTTGCTGCCGGGGCCGGCGGAGGAAGCGCCCTGCTTGCTGTTCTGCATGTGCATACCATATGGGTCTCCTGCGCCTTACTGATGGTCAGCCTCTGCCTGATGTTTATAAAGGATGAAATTGCCGAGCATCCCCGGATCCGGCAGGAATATGGGCGGCTGTGCAATTGCACAAAATAATGTTGCATATAATTTCGAAATTGTATAAAATAAAAGGGCAGAACGATTAAAAAAGGAGTGCGTCCGGGCAATTTATACAATTCCGGCAGGCAGCATATGAAAGCGCAGACAGGGGAACAAGATCAGAGACACTTTTACATAAGACTTTTCGGGGAACTGGAGATGAGTGACGGCAGCCGTACCTTGCGGGAAGAAGACCTGCGGTCCCGGCAGCTGCTCAAGCTCCTGGCATGTCTGCTGATCTCTTCCAGAAAAAGCATGACAGACAGTGAGATCGTCGATATTCTCTGGGGCATGCAGGTCAGCAATCCGCTAGGTGCTCTTAAAAATCTTGTCTACCGTCTCCGCCGCGCCCTGGCCGGGGTCTGGCCGGACGTGGACTTTATCATCACATCTGCGGGCCAGTATTACCTGAACCCACAGCTCGATATCCAGCTGGATATAATCGATTTCCGTACCCTGGCGGGCCGCTATGAGCTGGAGCACGAAGGGGAGAAAGGACTGCAGCTGCTTCTGCAGGGAGCTTCCCTTTACAGAGGAAAGGTTCTGAAAAATCTGCACGATTTTAAATGGACCCGCTACATGCAGGTATGGTATACCCAGCGCTATACATTCCTTATCAGTCAGCTCTGCCTGCGTCTTTGCAAAAAGAAAGATTTCTATCAGGCGGAAATGTGGGCGCTCAACGCCATGCGGATGGAGCCGGAGGAGGAGCGGATCCATATCAGCTATCTGTGGGTATGCCTGCGGGAAAATAAGAAAGAAGAAGCGGCGGCGGCTTTCCGCTCCATCGTGCACCTCTTTTATGATGACGGGGCGGAGCCTCTGTCGGATGAGCTGAACCGGATCCGCCGTAAATATCTTTCAGACGTGAGTCTGTATTCTGAAAATCTGACACAGATCACCCATGAGATCCGCGAGAAGAATCCGCAGGAAGCCATGCGTGTCAGCAGACAGACCCTGGCCGGTATCATCAGGATATTTCTGCGCATGCAGACAGAAAGGGAGTGCCAGCTGGCTCTCTTTATCCTGGAAAAGCAGAAGGAAGAGGGTGAAGATCCTGCCCTTCCCGCAGCCCTGAAAAAGCAGTTCGAAAAAATACTCTCTGAAAATCTGCGCCGGTCGGATGTTTTCTCCGGTTACAGCCAGAACAGCTGGCTGATCCTTTTTACCGCCTGCAGCCGGCAGCAGGCTTCAAAGGCTCTGGACCGGATCTGCGGGCTGCTTAAGAAGCAGTGCGGCGGACAGGACGGGCAGGTCCATATCCATATTCAGATGCGCAGGCTGCTCCCGGCAGCTCATGATTCCGCGCAGCATCACCTGAAAAAAATATAATACTCAATCTATGTATTAAAACAAGTGCAATTTTGACCTCCGTGTGACCCTGCTGTGACCGCGGCGCTCTATAATATCAGTAAATTGTGATAATTTATAGAATAAACAGAGAATAATGCAAGATATATTCTCTGGCCGCGGAAAAGGGTGAGGCAGAGTGAGAAAGCAGAAGAGATCAGGTATCAGAAGGAAGATTTTATGCCTGCTGCTGGCAGTCCTGCTCTGCCTGGGCCTGCTGCCTGTCCTGAGTCCGGTATCTGCCGCTTCAGAGGCAGAAGAGACGATGGAAGCACCGGCAGCGGATCCTGCCGCTGAGGAAGACCCTTCTGCAGCAGATGCGC
This sequence comes from uncultured Eubacteriales bacterium, assembly GCA_900317095.1. Classification (GTDB taxonomy): domain Bacteria; phylum Bacillota; class Clostridia; order Lachnospirales; family Lachnospiraceae; genus UBA2912. The sequence continues at coordinate 4,230 of ONFL01000106.1, forward strand.
AGACGGTTTCCCAGGAAAAGGAAAGCACCCGGCCGTCAGAAAGCATCCAGCCGGAAACGGAAGAGTCTGCCGCGATAGAATCAGAAAAAGCTCCGGAAAGTAATCCCTCAACCGCACAGAATCAGACAGGAGAGACATCCCAGGAAGAGACAGCAGAAACCGCACAGGCGGCCGGCCAGGCCATTTGCGACATCCCGCATGTCCTGGCCCGCGCGCCGCAGGTTACGGAAGATCCGCAGGCACCGGAGCATCATAAACATCTCAATTACGCGGATGACACATCTACATCCATCCCCAATGATACCGGTCTGCGGGCCGGCGACAGCGGCGGCGCCCATCATGACGAAGAGGGCTGGTATGACCTTTCCCTGGACGTGACAGGCGGAGAGACGGCCTGGTCCGACACGCCGCGGGGCAATATCATCTTTATCGTAGATAATTCCAACAGTATGAAGCTGGCTCCCTATATGGATCCCAACGCAAAAGACGAAAACGGAAATCCGCTTTTTACGCAGATTAAAAGCCAGGATGACGACCCGAATGAAAAGCCTGGTGGAACTCAGGGAATACCAGAGCATTATGTACTGAAAGATGGTGTCCTCTGGCCGGTATATGCTTATGGGGATACTGACAACAAATACTGGTGTCTGGTCAGTGATGCCAGCCAGACTTATGACTGGAATGAAAGAACGGGTCAGTTCGTGGATAAAGATGGAAACGCATCCGCCCTATATGAGTATTCAGGTCCGACCCGTATGGAGGCGGCGCAGAAATCTCTGAAAGAGCAGCTGGAGCTGATCAAGAATTCCGGGATCGACACGCAGATCTCTGTTGTAAGCTTCGGCAGCCAGGCGCAGGTCCTTGTAGAGAACAGTTCAGATATAGGTGCAGCTGAGAACGCCATCGCAGGCCTGCAGCCAGACGGCGGCGGCACCAACTGGGACGATGCCCTGCAGAAGGCGGAAGGGATTCAGACAAGAGCCGGCGTTCCCACCTATGTCGTCTTTATCTCAGATGGAAATCCGACCTACTACAGTACCGGCCCGAGATATAGCGGCGATGAGAGCAACGGAAATGGCCAGGAATCTGACACAAGAAATGTAGAAACAAGCTGGTCTTATGCGAAAAATACAGCAGACTCTTTCCTGAACGGGAAAGAGGGCTGGAGCTTCTATTCTGTAGCCGCTTTCAACACGCAGATCTTCCATATGTCGGATGATGATAATGGCATTGCATGGCAAGTCTACGGCGGGAAAGCCCCGGATGGACATGTATATACAGCCAGCCAGGCAGGTGATTTTACAACTGCCCTGGGCAATATTACAGAAGATATCAAGGCACAGACAAAGAAGACCACAGGGCATTATTCGCAGGCAGCTATTGCGGACACCCTGTCCTCTCTGGTAGACGCCAAAGAAGGCTCCCTCTACTACACCGTAAGCAGGATCGTGAACGGAAAGAAGGAGACCAAAACCTTTACGCCCGGGGACGGAAGTGTGACATTCTCCGATGGGACAGTTGTGAAAGTGCCTGCAAAAGAGGCGGTCTTAGATGGCAAGGCTCTGACCTGGGATCTTGGCAGCGATTTTGAGCTGAATCCCGGCGCCACATTTGCCGTGCATCTGAAGGTAAGGCCCAATCAGCAGGCCCATGACCTTTCGGCTGCGGACAAGAACGGAAACACTATAGATCACACTGATGTAGTCCTGAAGGGCGACAGCCCTGACCGCAATTCCGCAGATGACATGATGATCTACGCCAACAGCGAAACTCCGACGGTAACCTATAAGGATCCGCAGGGTAAGGAGGGTTCGTCAGACTATAAGGAAAAACCTGAGCTGCCGGTGCCTTATTCAAAAATCTCCATAGAGAAGGTCTGGAAGACAGACAAACCGGATAATATCACATCCGTAACCGTTGACCTGCTGCAGGACGGCAAAGAATATCAGACATTTACCTTAAACGCGAATAACCAGTGGAAGGCCGAGGCTCTCGTGCCTGCAGGCCCCACTGGTCACAGCTATCAGCTTAAGGAGAAGACGAATCTGGGGGACGGATGGACCGTTTCTTATACATACAGCGGATATGACAAAGATGGGGAAGTAAAAAGCAAGGAAATAGATCAGGTCACTTTCGATTCCCCCAGGTCGTTGGAACAGCGGGACGGCGCTTTCACCATCAAAAACGCAAAGCTGGATACTTCCGGTCAGGTAGAGATCAAGAAGGTCTGGAAGGATACATCCGGAAAGGAAATCACCAACACGGACGGTCTGTGGGCGACCTTTGAGCTCTGGCGCAGGAAGACCCAGAAGCCGCAGGAGGACAAGAAGCAGTATACGGTAACGGTAAAGACGAATTATTTTCTGGGATCATGGCCTTCTACATATTATGGAACAACGGATGACTCAGGCGGAGACCTTGCAGACGGCCCTTCAAAAACATTCACTGTTACAGAGGGCGATACGCTTCCATTCACCATAACGGTAACCGGCGAGAATGGGCAGATGGGCATCTACTCGTCCACTGTTGGCAGTACGGCATTGGTTGGAAAAATGTCCGATCCCACGGAAGGAATATTTACGATAAAGGGTGCTTCCGGGCAGTCCCTCTACCGCAGCGGCAGCTACCAGCTTAAGAACATCAGCGGCGATACGACCGTGGAGATTACCCTGCTGGGTATGGTAAAAGTGAATGGCTGGGGAATATTTGCTTCTCCTTCCATTAACGATTCTGTTTCCATCGCTTTCGGAACGCCTGTGCCGGCTCCGGATCCTGATCCGGTTCCCGCGGGGGACGAGAAGGTCCCGGGCGTAGATTCGGTCACATTGAAGGACGGGACCTGGTCCCATATCTGGGAGAAGCTCCCGGTCAAAGACGCGGACGGCAATCCTTACAGCTACTTTGTAAAAGAGACCGCCTGCTCACCGGGCTTTGAACTGGAAAGTATAGAAAATAACGACGGGATCACAAATGGTACCATCACTGCGGCAAATAAGCAGACTACCACCTCTGTCGCGGTAGAAAAGGTATGGGATGACCACGATGACCGCAGGGGCATGCGGCCCGGCTCTGTTACGGTCCGCCTTTACCAGAACGGGGAAAAGACAGAGCAGACTCTTGTCCTGTCGGCAGATTCCGGCTGGAAAGCCCAGTTTACCGGCCTTCCGGCGACGGCCCTTACCACAAAGGACGGCAGCAG
>ONFL01000105.1 GCA_900317095.1 uncultured Eubacteriales bacterium
AAGGAGGGATTTGAACCCTCGCGCCGCTATTAACGACCTACTCCCTTTCCAGGGGAGCCCCTTCAGCCTCTTGGGTACTTCTCCAAAAGCCTGACCAATGTCTCTATATAATTATCGATGACTGTCCTGCCGCGTCCGCAGACACATGACCTTCATCCTTCCCCTCTTCTTCCGCGCCGGAAGCAGGGTACTTAACGTATCCTCCCGGATACAGCGGAGAGGGTGGGATTCGAACCCACGCGCCTTTGCAGACAAACGGTTTTCAAGACCGCCTCGTTATGACCACTTCGATACCTCTCCAAGTGGTTTGTTGCAGCTGATTACCTCAGCGACAGAATTTAGTTTATCACCGCGCAGATTAAATGTCAAGCACTTTCTTTATTTTCCTAAAAATATTTCCGCGCTGCCCAGGTCTTCCGGTGTGGTGATCTTTATGTTGCGGTAATCTCCCATGACAAGCTTCACGCGGGTATGCATGTATTTCTCAACTGCCATGGCGTCATCGGTAAGCGTTCCGTCATCCGCCGCCCTTCTTGCCTCATAGGCTGCCCGTATCAGGTTATAGTTAAAGGACTGGGGCGTCTGCACAATCCACATTCTGCTCCTGTCGGGCGTAGATGCCGCAAAGCCGTCTTCATCAGACATCTTTATGGTGTCCTTGGACGGGACAGCTGTTACGCAGGCACCGTACTCTTTCACGGCTTCTATGTTGTCCCGTATGATGGCATCATTTACCATAGGCCGGGCGCCGTCATGGATGAGAACGATACCGCAGCCGGTCAGAGCCCGCAGACCATTTTCCACAGAGTTATAGCGCTGGTCCCCGCCTTCCACGATGGCTTCCACCTTTGTCAGGTGGTATTTGTCCACGATCTGGCGGCGGCAGTAATCCTCCTGGCCGGAACCGCAGACCAGAATGATCTTGTCAACAGGCGACTTCTGAAAAGCTGCCAGGCTGTAATAGAGTACAGGTCTGCCCCCGACATCCAGATACTGCTTGGGTACGGCGCTGCGCATCCTGCTGCCGCGGCCTCCCGCCAGCACGATGGCGCCGATCTTATTCTCTTCCATATCAATACTGCCCCAGCTTCAGTCCGGGCACTGCGTTTAGGTCCAGATCTGCTCTTTTTCCGTTCATGTAGTCGTAATAAGCAGCACTGCCGATCATGGCCGCGTTGTCTGTGCAGAGCAGGGGCGTGGGCCGGTAGAATGTATAATTTCTTCTCCGGCAGGCTTCCTGCATGGCGGCCCGCAGGGCGGAATTAGATGCCACACCGCCTGCAAGGGCAACTTTCTTAATTCCTGTCATCCTTGCCGCCTGCATGGTATGGTCCACGATCACATCCACGACGGATTTCTGAAAAGATGCCGCCACATCCGCCGTATTAATCTCTATCCCCTTCATACGACAGCCGTTCAGATAATTGAGTACAGCGGATTTGAGACCGCTGAAGCTGAAATCCAGAGGGGCATCCTTTATATGGGCCCGGGGAAATGCGATCGCGTCCGCATTGCCCTCTTTTGCGGCGCGGTCTATCTTGGGGCCGCCGGGATATCCCAGTCCTATGGCCCTGGCTACCTTGTCAAAAGCCTCACCTGCCGCGTCGTCATGGGTGCGGCCGAGTATCTTATACTTGCCGTAGTCTTCCACCACAACCAGGTGGGTATGGCCGCCCGATACCACCATACAGAGAAAAGGCGGCACAAGATCCGGATTATCAATATAGTTGGCGGAAATATGCCCTTCTATATGATGCACAGGTACAAGAGGTTTTTTCGCCGCGTAGGCTATGGCCTTTGCCTCGGCCACGCCGACCAGCAGAGCTCCTACCAGGCCGGGACCGTATGTAACAGCAACAGCGTCCATATCGGCAAATCCTATGCCGGCCTCCTTAAGCGCCGCCTCTATGACCGGATTGATCTTCTCTATATGCTTGCGGGAGGCAATTTCCGGAACGACACCCCCGAAGACCGTATGCAGGTCTATCTGCGAATATATAATATTTGAAAGGACTTCCCGCCCGTTCCGCACAACGGCCGCGGCGGTCTCGTCGCAGGAGCTCTCTATCGCAAGAATCGTCACGTCTTTATTCATTCTTCTGATCATCCTCAAAATTCAGCTCTATGGTCCTGCCGTCTTTCCCGGCATATGTTTCCGGAAATATCTTTCTTACATCCGGAATATAGGGATCCGGTTTTGCCAGAGCCGGGCTGTAGTGCGTGAGCCAGAGCTGCCGCACACCGGCCTTTTTGGCCAGTCCGGCCGCCTCTTCAAATGTCATGTGCTTGTATTTGACAGCGTTGTTGATCTCGCCATGTTCCGCGTACATGCCTTCGCAGATGAGAAGGTCGGACCCTCTGGCATTGTCTACGATGCTCTGGGTAGGGCGGGTGTCCGTGGTATAGGTGACCTTTATCCCCTTGCGGGCAGGTCCCAGCACCATATCCGGCGTGAATGTCCTGCCGTCCTCCTCTATGGTCTCGCCCTTCTGCAGGCGGCTCCAGAATTTCATGGGCACGCCGCCGCTCTGGGCCCGCTCTCTGTCAAAAAGTCCCGCCCGGCGGATGGACAGGCTGTAGCCATAGCAGGTGACGCGGTGGTTGACCCGGAAAGCGTCTATCACATAACCCTCCAGCTCCAGCCGCTGTCCGGCGCCGGAAAGCTCTATAAAACGGATCTCAAAGGGCAGCTCCGGTACTATGACCCGCAGAGACCTGACCACCCTCTCCAGCCCTTTGGGGCCGATCATGGTCAGCTCCTTTGTCCGTCCTGCGTTGCCCATGGCCAGCAGGACCCCGGGCAGACCGCTTATGTGATCCGCGTGGAAATGGGTTATACAGATGATGTCGATGGCATGAAATGTCCATCCCCTTTTATGGATGGCGATCTGCGTTCCCTCCCCGCAGTCTATCAGCAGACTGCTCCCGTTGTAGCGGGTCATCAGTGATGTCAGCCAGCGGCAGGGGAGCGGCATCATTCCTCCGGTTCCCAGTAGACATAGATCCAGCATTAATTTCCTCTTTTCATGATCCAGGCATCCTCAATGGGATCCCGGTAAAATCTCCTGCGCGCGCCTACCCTGATGAAACCGCATTTCTCATAGAGCTGCTGCGCGGCTGTATTTCCCTCTCGCACTTCCAGAAAAATATTCTCGGCGCCGTGGTCTGTCAGCGCCCCGATCAGTTCTTTCACAAGGGCCAGGCCCATGCCCTGTCCGCGAAGGCCGGCATCCACCGCCACGTTAAGGATTTCTCCCTCATCAGCCGCAAATGTGCCGCCGGCATAGCCCGCGATCCTGCCTCCATCGAGGGCAGTAAAAAATACTGCCTGGGGGTCGTGCAGGGAATCGGCAAAACCCTGCTGTGTCCAGTGCTGGCCCGGCAGGCTTTTCTCTATCTCCATGACCTCGGGAATATCTTCTTCCTTCATGGGCCGCACAAGGATGTCTTTATTTTTCATGTTTTTTCTCTTCCAGTTCCCGCTCTGCCTGGGATTTGCGTAAATATTCCGGATGATGCTCAGCCGCGGTCTGCGTGCGGCCTTCTTTGTAATACTGCAGGGCAAGGCTTCCCAGTGTGCCGGCCCGCTGCGCGGCCAGATGAACCGGCGCAAAGGCAAAGGAGACCGTAAGATTCTGCTCCAGGCTTGCCCTGAAGCGGGGAACGCCGTCTCCCAGGAAGACAACTTTTCTGCCAAGCCCGTTCAGCTGCCCGATGACATCCAGGATGGAAACGGCTTCCTGCTGCTGCAGGCAGATCATCTTTCCATCACGGAATTCATAGATCCCGGTGTAGACCTGATCCCGCCGGGCGTCCATGAGAGGGCATACCAGATCAGCGCTGCCGCAGAGATTCCAGGCCAGTGCGTCTACAGTAGGTACGCTGATCACAGGGATATCCAGCACCATGGCCAGTCCCTTTGCCGTAGCAGACCCTATGCGCAGGCCCGTAAAAGAGCCCGGGCCGCCGGATACCGCGACGGCATCTATCTCGCTGATATCTATGCCGGTCATCTTGAGGATGGCGTCGGTCATGGGAAGGAGAGTCTGAGAATGGGTCTTCTTAAAATTGGTCGTATACTCGGCAATCAGCTTCTCCTCCGTCACGATGGCCGCGGAAGCCACGAGGCCGGAGCTTTCCAGTGCAAGTATATTCATGGTCTTACTCCCTTCTCCAGGATACTCTTTTCTCCCTCTATGGTGATCTGCCTGTAATCAAAGCCCCGGGCCGGATCCTTCTCTATAGTGATACGGATGGTCTCCGGCGGCAGCAGCTCCTCCACCATATCTCCCCATTCTATCAGGCAGACGCCGTCACCGAAGAGATACTCGTCAAAGCCGATCTCCTCCATCTCCTGCGGATCCGCGATGCGGTATACATCAAAATGATGCAGGGGAATGCGCCCGTCCTCATAGCTCTGCACAATGGTAAATGTCGGGCTGCTGACAGGGCCTTCAATTCCCAGCCCCGCGGCAAAGCCCTGGGTGAACACGGTCTTTCCGGTACCCAGGTCGCCGTTGAGGCTGATCACTTCGGATATAAAAGCATTTTCGCCGAGCGTTCTGCCCAGCGAAAATGTTTCCTCATAAGAGTTTGTTTCTATTTTTTTCAAATCAGACTTCCTCCAGATACATTCTGGAAATGAATCTGCCGGGCTCTCCCTCGAGGATCCTGGCCAGGGTGTCATCGCTCATGGCAGATGTTACCACCGCGAATTCATCCTCCAGCCCATCCAGGACCAGGAAGCGCTCAGGCTGCAGCTTCTTCTGGATCTCGTCCTTGACCTCATCCAGCCTGCCCCGCAGGCGTACCAGGAAGCGGCTGGGATATTCTCCGATGGGAGACAGGGCCAGCTTCTTCTCATCCCAGCGCACCTTCAGCTTGTAAGGATTCCTGCGGGTGCGGGCTGCCTCTATGATATCAGAGACGACCGCGCTGGCCGTGGCGTCCTTTCCGGCACCCTGGCCGTAGAGCATGACATCTCCCAGCCTGTCTCCTGTAATCTTTACAGCATTGTATACTCCCTTTACTGCATAAAGGGGGTCATCCGAAGAGACAAGGGCGGGGCCGACCTGAACATATATCCCGTCCGGCGCAAAGCTGGCCCTTGCCAGCAGCCGGATCCGCAGGCCCAGCGCTGCAGCATAGCGGAAATCCGCCTGCGTTATGCCGGTAATACCGATGGTGCGGATCTCGCGGTAATCAACCTGCTGACCGCCGGCCAGGGAAGAAAGGATGGCGATCTTCCTGCAGGCGTCCCAGCCTTCCACATCTGCTGAAGGGTCGCGCTCTGCAAAGCCCATCTCCTGGGCCTGCCGCAGAACATCGTCGTAGGATGCCCCGTCTTCTTCCATGCAGGTCAGCATGTAATTGGTCGTTCCATTGAGAATGCCGCTGATCTTCAAGATGCGGTCCGCTGTCAGGCAGCGGATCATCGGCCGGATCACGGGGATACCGCCCCCGACGCTGGCTTCAAAAAAGAAATCAACATTCTTAAGATGCGCCAGCTCCAGCAGCTCGGCACCGCAGGCCGCCACCAGCTCCTTGTTGGAAGTGACTGCGTTCTTCCCATTTTCAATCGCGCCTTTTACAAATTCATAGGCCGGATGGACGCCGCCCATCACCTCGACAACCATCTCAACCTCGGAGTCATTCAGGATCACATTATAATCATGGACGATCTTTTTCTGTATGGGATCTCCGGGAAAATCCCGCAGATCCAGTACATATTTTATCTCCAGATCCTCGCCGGCATTTACGGAAATGATGTCACGGTTCTCCTCCAGGATCTGCACTACGCCGGATCCCACGGTTCCATAACCTAATACAGCTAATTTCATAGCGGCGTCTCCTTCTTTTATTACTGGACAGTGCCCGGACGCTTTTTCAGATTGATCCACTTCAGATATGCATTGATGAAAGGATCGAGATCTCCGTCCAGCACGGCGTCTGCATTACTAGTCTCTTCATTGGTGCGCAGGTCTTTGACCAGCTTATAGGGCTGCAGGAAGTAGGAACGGATCTGGCTGCCCCAGGCATTATCCTTGACCTCCCCGCGGATGTCGGAAAGCTTCTCCTCATTCTCCTGCTTCTTGAGCAGCAGCAGTTTTGTTTTCAGCATCTGCATGGCCTTGTCCTTGTTCATATGCTGAGAACGTTCGTTCTGGCATGTCACAACGATGCCCGTCGGCAGATGGGTGATCCGGATGGCGGAAGACGTCTTGTTGATATGCTGTCCGCCGGCGCCGCTGGAGTGATAGGTATCCACGCGGATATCTTTGTCCGGGATATCTATATGCAGGTCTTCGACGATCTCGGGCATAACATCAAGGGATGCAAAGGACGTCTGCCGCTTGCCCGCCGCGTTGAAAGGAGAGATCCGCACAAGGCGGTGGATCCCCTTTTCACTCTTGAGATAGCCGTAGGCATTTTCGCCATTTACCTGGAAGCCGACGGATTTAATGCCGGCCTCATCGCCGTCCAGCTGATCCAGGATCTCTACCTGAAAACCGTGTCTTTCAGCCCAGCGGGTGTACATACGGAAAAGCATGGAACACCAGTCGCAGGCTTCTGTACCGCCGGCGCCTGCGTTGAGCCGGAGTATGGCATTGTTCTTGTCATACTCGTCGGAAAGCAGGGTCTTTATCTTAAGATTCTCGAAATCTGTCTTGAACAGTTCCAGAGATTCCCTCGCTTCCTCTGCCAGAGAGGCGTCCTCTTCTTCATTGCCCATCTCTATCAGAGTCTGGACATCCTCAAACTCTGTCCTGACTTTATTGTACTCTTCCAGAGTATCTTTCAGGTTCTTCAGTTCCTTCATGGATTCGTTGGCTTTATCAGCATTATCCCAGAAGCCGGGCTCCTCCATGGTTCTCTCGATCTCCTCTATACGCGCCTGTTTACCAGCCGTGTTAAAGTGAATCCCCCACTTCATTTAAAGGTACGGCATAGCCGTTCAGTTCGAATTTGATCTGGTCGAACTCAACCATTAAACTCACCTCTTTCTGTTTTTCCTGCCGTGGCAGTTCTTGTACTTGATCGGTGTTCCGTCCGGATAACACTTGCCGCAGGGGCAGGGGTCGTTGGGCTGTATCTTCCTGCCTGTCCTGCGCAGGGTCTTCGGCGCGGATTCTTCATCTTTATTGGTTCCTGTGATCCTTGCAGCCTGACGGCGCTCGGTGTTATCATTGCTGCGCAGGCGTATATGGAAAAGGATCGTTACGATATCATGCTGCACGGCTGCAGTCATGGCCTCGAACATGTCTATGCCCGCGTAGCGGTATTCCACAACAGGATCCTTCTGGCCGTAAGCCGAGAGGGAAACGCTCTGCCGCAGGCGGTCCATATCGTCTATATGATCCATCCACTTGCTGTCTATAGTCCGCAGCAGATAGACACGCTCCGCCTCCCGGAATGCCTCCGGACTGCCGGCTTCCTGCGCGATCTCTGCCGCTTTCTTCTCATAGAGAGCTTTGGCTTTCTCCACGACCTCCTCTGTCAGCTGCTGCTTTGTGTAACTCTTATAGTCATCCGGATTCATGGAGAGCGGCTCTATAGGCGCGATCGGAAGGATCGTGCGGTTGAGCATCTCATAATCCCAGTTCTCCGGGGACTGGTCCTCTTCAATCACACTGTCGATCTCCCTGCCCATGACTTCTTCTATCATAGTCAGAATCTCGTCGTGCATATTCTCACCGGAAAGAACCCTGCGGCGCTCCGCGTAGATCAGCTCACGCTGTTCATTGATGACCTGATCGTATTCCAGCAGGTTCCGGCGGATGCTGAAGTTGTTGGATTCTATCTTCTTCTGCGCCCTCTCGATCATATTGCTGAGAAGCTTATGCTGGATGGCCATCCCTTCCTCGTGGGACATACCCCGGAAACGATCCATGGTCCGCTCATTGGAATAGAGCCGGATCAGCCGGTCATCCAGGGCCAGGTAGAAAATGGATTCACCCGGATCTCCCTGCCGTCCGGCACGGCCTCGCAGCTGATTGTCAATACGGCGGGATTCATGGCGCTCTGTGCCGATGATCTTCAGGCCGCCGGCAGCGAGGACCTTCTCATGGTCCTCCTTAAAATCTGTCTGGGCCTGGTCACGGGCCTGCTGCATGACCTCGGAGGCATAGATGCCGTCCTCCGGCAGCTTCTCATTCCTCTTCTTGTAGTACTCCTTTGCGATATCCCGGGCATAGCGCTCGGTAATCTTCTCCAGACTTCCTCCCAGGACGATATCTGTACCACGGCCGGCCATATTGGTGGCTATGGTGACAGCGCCGGGCGCGCCGGCCTCGGCGACGATCTGCGCCTCTTTCTCATGATACTTGGCATTGAGTACGTTGTGGGGGATGCCCTCTTTCTTCAGCCTTTCACTCAGCTCCTCGGAGGAGTCTATGGTTATGGTGCCGACCAGAACAGGCTGCCCCTTGGCGTGGGTCTGCCTGATATCATCCACAATAGCATCTATCTTCTCCTTATGTGTGAAGAAAACGATGTCTTCATGATCCTTTCTCTGGACCGGGCGGTTGGGCGGGATCTCCACGACGTCCATGCCGTAGATCTCGCGGAACTCTTCCTCCTCGGTAACAGCAGTACCGGTCATACCGGAGGTCTTGTTGTATTTGTTGAAGAAATTCTGCAGGGTGATGGTCGCCAGCGTCTTGCTTTCCCGGCGGACCTCCACGCCCTCCTTGGCCTCTATGGACTGATGCAGTCCGTCTGAATAACGGCGGCCCGGCATGATTCGTCCTGTAAACTCATCAACGATCAGAACCTGTCCGTCCTTGACAACATAATCCTTGTCCCGGTGCATAAGGTAGTTGGCGCGCAGTGCCAGTGTCATGACATGCTGGATCTCCAGATTCTCCGCGTCCGCATAGTTAGCCAGATGCAGGGCTTTCTCGACCTTGTGGACGCCCTCCTCTGTCAGGACTACGTGCTTTTCCTTCTCATTGACGATAAAGTCGCCGGTCTCTTCTATCTCCTCGCCCATGATGGCAGTCATCTTGTTGATCTCGCCGGAACGCTCGCCCCGGACCAGATTCTTGGCTATCCGGTCGCACTGATTGTAAAGCTCTGTAGACTTATCGCTCTGGCCTGAAATGATCAGAGGCGTTCTGGCCTCATCTATCAGCACGGAATCGACCTCATCTATGATGGCATAGTTCAGATCCCTCTGTACAAGCTGAGATTCATATACAGCCATGTTGTCACGCAGGTAATCGAAACCGAGTTCGTTGTTCGTGGCATAGGTAATATCACAGCCATAGGCGGCCTGGCGTTCCTCCGGCTTCATGCTGTTGAGGATAACACCTACAGACAGGCCCAGGAAACGATGCACGCGGCCCATCCACTCGGCATCACGCTTTGCAAGATAGTCATTGACGGTAACGACATGGACGCCCTTGCCCTCAAGTGCGTTCAGATAGGCAGGCAGGGTGGATACCAGGGTCTTGCCTTCACCGGTCTTCATCTCGGCGATACGGCCCTGATGCAGGATAACGCCGCCGACCAGCTGTACCCGGAAATGCTTAAGACCGATGGCCCTATACGCTGCCTCTCTGACTGTGGCAAAGGCTTCTACCAGAATATCATCCAGCGTCTCTCCCTTCTGCAGGCGGTCTTTGAACTCCTGGGTCTTTCCCCGCAGCTCGTCATCGCTCAGAGCGCTCATCTGCGGATCCAGCTTCTCGATCTGATCCACGATCGGATAGATCTGCTTGAGTTCCCGGTCACTGTGAGAACCCATGATCTTGGAAAATAATCCCATTCTATCTCTCCTAAATATGTTTCGTTCTGCAATCTTCTCTCTAAAGAATCAGCCCGTATCAGCGCAGACAGATTCAGTATTATATTTTAGCACCACTTTTTACAGTTTGTAAAGCGCTATCAGGGAGTAAAAGCCCTCCGCCGGCGGATATTTCTGATAAGCGGTATAAAAAGGGGAGAGCAGCTGCATGCTGTTCTCCCCTGTCTGTCTCTTATCAGCGGATCTTGTGCGCCGGCGGCTTTCAAAGCCGCCCGGTATATCAATTCTCGCCGGGCTCTATCAGACCGTATGTATTCTCTTTTCTCTTGTAAACCACATTCACTTCATCCGTCTTGGCGTTGCGGAACATATAGAATGTATGTCCCAGAAGCTCCATCTCCACACAGGCCTCTTCGGGAGACATGGGCTTTACGGCAAACTTCTTGGAACGGATGATGCGGATCTCCTCATCCCCTGCACTGGTGTCAGCCTCAATGAACTCCGGCTTGAAATCCTGACGATTGTGCCTTGCCAGCTTTGTCTTATACTTGCGGAGCTGGCGGACCAGAATCTCTTCTACCAGGTCGATTGAAACGTACATATTGTCGCTTCCCTGCTCTGCGCGGATGGTATGTCCCTTGATCGGAATTGTTACTTCGATCTTCTGCATCTGTTTCTGTACACTGAGAACAATATATGCGGTGATGTCCTCCTGGAAAAACCGGTCAAGTTTTCCGAACTTTTCATTGATAGCTGCTTTGATGCCGTCAGTCACCGTAATATTCTTTCCTGTAATAACGTAACGCATTCAATCAACTCCTTTTCTTCATGAATTCCCCGGCCGGCCGTCATTTTACAGACCTTTTACCGGCTTTTGAGTTCAATTTCATTATATCATATGGAACCGTTTTTTCAAGATACCGGAGCCGGCCAAAGGCCTGCGCCTTTCGGGGAAAACATGCTCCTTTACGCCTGTCCGGCCTTTGTCAAGTCCTCCTGTCCGCAAACGCTTTTACATATTTGTTGCATTTTCCCAAAACATACATTCGCTCCCAAAAGAATTCATCCACCGGCCGGAAAGCTGATTTGCAGTGGATAATGTGGATAAAATTGTGAATAACCCAGTTTTAAGCCGTTTTTCTCAAAATGAAGTGTGGATAAATGTCCGAAAATACTCTTTTTATCCACCGTCTCCTGTATTCCTGTATCCGCCCGGTGAACATTTTTTTGTAAAATGTGCCAAATATCCACTGATTTTTCAACTCCCGCAGACCATAACGGGACTGGAAATTCTCCCCCGACTGTGCTTACCTGTAAAACGCAGGTAAAATAAGAGCCGCCCGGCTGCACCGGACGGCTCTTTTATGAGGATTCATTCTGTTCTATGCTAGATGATACGCTTCGCACACAGAGGTGTTCTGTAATACATGTCGGAAACAATGATTCCCTTGGAAGGGGTGCTGGCATGTACGACCTGGCCCCCGCCGATATAGATGGTTACATGGCCTACACCTGAACTGTCTCCGTAGAATACCAGATCTCCGGGCTGCAGATTGCTGATGGAAACACTGGTTCCTACAGTTGCCTGGATGCTGGCCCTTCTGGGAAGGGAGTAGCCGAAGTGCAGGTATACCTGCTG
>ONFL01000104.1 GCA_900317095.1 uncultured Eubacteriales bacterium
CAGTGAATGTTACAGACTGGCCGTCTTTGAGGCTGAAGGTAACCGGCGTATCATAGCTAAGCGCGGTCTCTGTGGTCAGCCCGGTCTCATCGCTGGTCTTTACGACCGGCATGGTCTCATTGTAACCGTCTTTGTCAGCATTGGCTGTAAACTGGATCGTGAAGGAGAATGCCTGATCTTTGGGAGCATTCTTGCCGGTCACAGTCTTGCTGACGGTCAGGTCCGTGGTGGTGATGGTCGGTGCGGTGTAGGTGTACTTGTTTGTGAATGTTACATCATCCACCTTTGCGCCGTTCTTATCCTCTATTGTCATCTCGGATACGACATATCTGCCGTCCTGCTCGACAACCTTGACGGTCAGGGTGTACTCGGAAGCGTCATATTCCATCTTCTCGCGCAGTGCATACTCAGGGGTAAAGCCCTGGCCCTGCACCTCGGCAATAGTATAGGTATAAGTGCCCTCAGCAGTCCAGGGAACATTGGACAGGTTTACAGCCGCCTTGCCGGCATAAGCTCCGTCTGTCAGGTCTGCTCCGGAGGGGATGCTGGCGATGGCATTATCGATGGCCGGGGCACCGTTCTGGGGAGTTAATGTAAATGTGAAATCTGCCTTGGGTGTCTTGTCCTTGCCGTTTACCTGCAGGGTCTTGGAAATATCGAATGTAGTGATGGGAACAATATTCTTCTTCCAGCCGGCATAGACTGTTGTGTCCGCGTTTACAGCATTCGCGAAATCAAATTCATGGATGCAGTCCGCGCTTGTGTACCAGCGGTCAAATGTATAGCCTTCTCTTGTCGGATCTTCCGGCTTTGCTGCGGTGGCACCCTTGTTGATCTTCTGGGCTGCTACATCAGATCCGCCCTGGCTGTCAAATGTTACGGTAACCTGGTCTGCTTTCTTGACTGCAATCTTTGGAGTTTCGGTATAATCTGCCGTGCCGGCAGCAGTGCCGTAGCTGTAGCCGAGGGAAGCGCTCTCGTTGGACGGGAAAGTGGAAGTTTCCGTGTCTGCCTTGTCCGCCTCATCCTGAGCTGTCTGGGAAGGAACGACCGGGATCTGCAGGGTATATGTAACGCCGTCCTTTAAGGCATAGCTGCCAAAGTCTGCCTTGATCACTTTCTGGTCGCCGTCCTTTGTGATGCTTACTTTAGACGCGTCGAAATCCGCATCTGTGCCGCTTGTTACGGAAACAGCAGGATCACCGTTCAGCTTCACATATTTGGAAAGGGTGTCGGTGATGGAAACGCTGGTCATGGGCGTAACAGTCTCTGTGGTTTTTGTGGAAGCCTTGTTTGCCGCATCCTGCATGGCTGTCTTCAGCGCGTTGATGCCGCTGGACTGGTAAACACCGCTCTTTGTGAATTTACCGGCCAGTGTATTCAGGAATGTATCCGGATCGCCGCCCTTGTAGTTGTAGGGCAGGGCATAGAAGCTGTCCACGCTGCCGGCCATGGCCTCAGCCTTCGCATATGTTGCGTTGGCAGCAGTGTTAAAGTCTGTCTGGGCACCGTTCACGTAGTTGGGATCGCCGTCGGTGATGAAGATAACGGCCTTGTTGGCGTCAGCGCGGGCGTCAGCCAGAACCGTCTGTGCCTGTGCCAGACCTGCCTCAGTGTCTGTCTCATTGCCGTACTGGCCGTTGCATGCCCAGACAGCCGAATAAAGAGTGTCCAGATCAGTAGTGAAGCCTGTCTGTGTGGACGCTGTGTCAGAGAAAGATACGACCGCAAAGCGCATGTCATTCGAGCTGTCATTGAGCAGATCATAAAGAAGACCACTGTCTACAGACCATCCGCTCTTGGAAACCAGAGCCTTGGACAGGGCATTGGATTTTGTCAGGGCATTGCCGTAGTAATCTGTGGCCGTGCCGTCCTTGTCATACATGCTGTAAGACATATCGATGACCAGCACGACATCTGTCGGAGCCTTAGTAGTTGTCGTCTCTGAAGATGTGGTCTTCTGGTCCCTGCCGGTTACATCCAGGGAAATGGTGTAGCTGTCAGCTACCTCTCCGTCATTTGTAATGCTTTTTGTGTGGGCCGGAGCCTCTGTCTCTGCACCGAAAGCAGGCAGAACCGCCGCGCCGGCCGTCATGGCTGCTGTCAGTGCGAAAGCTGCCGCTTTTCCCCAGAATTTCTTCTTCAATGCGTGTACCTCCTCGGTATAAAAGTTTGTCTTTGCTAACCATTTTTATATTAGCATATACTAACTATTACTGAAAGAGGCGTTCGCCTTGTTGAAATTCTTTCATCAATAATAGAAATAAAGCCCCGCTGAATCGACTTACGGGACTTAAAAAAGGCGGGGCCGCCTCTGGCAGGTGTCCTCGCCTTTTAAACCAATGAAACAATATTCCCCCGGATTACAGTCTCCGGATCAGCGCCCAGATGCTCATAAAAAGCTCGTCTGGAAGGATCTTTCCGAAGAAACGGTGCAGGGTGCAGACCGGGCCGGGCGTGGAGACAGCGAAGCGCCGTTTCGTGTCCTGCATGGCCAGACGGGCCACTGATCTCTGCCGGGATGACAGGGGAAAATGCCGGATGCGGCTCCTGCCCCTGCTGCCTTTGCCGCCTTCTCCCTCGCCGGCCGTCGGTATGAATTCCGTATCCTTTACCCAGTAGGGGCAGACAGCGGTGACAGAGATGCCCCGCTGAAGCAGTTCCACCCGCAGGGCCCGGCTGTAGCGGTAAAGAAAGCTCTTGGAAGCCGCGTAAACATTGAAATAGGGCAGGGGACTGAATCCTGCTGTAGAGCAGATATTCATGATCCGCGCCCCTTCCGGCATCCAGGTCAGGCAGATCTGGCAGAGCATGACCGGAGCCCTGCAGTTCAGGTCTATCATGCGGGCTGTCTGCTCATCGCTGATCTCATCATAGCGGCCTATCTTGCCGAAACCTGCCGCATTGATCAGCATGCCGATCTGCGGCTGCTCTTCCTCAAAAAGCGTACGCAGCTGCTCAAAGGATGCCTGCTCCGTCAGGTCCATGGGCAGGACACGCAGAGTTGTCTTTACCGTCCCGGCCAGTTCCTGCAGTCTCTCCGCCCTGCGGGCTATGACCCAGATCTGATCCCACTTGTCCCGGTCCGCGTCCAGCAGCTTTACAAATTCCCGTCCCAGGCCGCTGGAAGCGCCTGTGACCACCGCGATCCTCATATCTGATCTTCTTTCTCCTGCTCTGCCTTATCCCTGGCCGCCTGCAGGCTGGCCGGGCTGCGCCAGATGCTGAGGCTTAAGATGTGCTGGCCCAGCCTGGAAAACCTTTCCTCGTACTCTGTCATGACGTTGCCCTCGGCATATGGACTGTGGTGCAGATCCCGGGTCTGATAATCCAGGATCCAGCCCGCCTGTTCGGCTTCAGCCAGAGAAAAGTCAAAAAGGCTGCTGTTGTCAGTCTTGAAAATGACTCTTCCATCCGGCACCAGGATCTGGTCATAGCGGGCCAGAAACTGGCGGGATGTCAGCCGGCGCTTTGCGTGCCGGTCCTTGGGCCAGGGATCGGAGAAGTTCAGGTAGATCCTGCTGATCTCGTCCCTGTCGAACACCTCACAGATGTCCTCTGCGTCCATGCGCAGGAAGAAAATGTTCTTCTCCTGCGTCTCTTCCCACTTCTGTACGGCCCGGACCATGACGGAGGAATACTTCTCTATCCCCACAAAGTTGATCTCCGGATGCATGCGGGCCAGAGTCATGATAAATCTGCCCTTGCCCATGCCGACCTCAATATGGATAGGATGGTCATTGCCGAAGAGCTCATTCCAGCGGCCTCTCAGCTCCTTCTGTCTTTCTTCATCCTCTATCACACAGGGCGCCGCCTCGATCATCTCCCGGGCGCCGGGCACATTCCTAAGCCTCACGGCTGTCACCTTCCGCGTTAAAATACTGCAGCAGGCACTTCATGCACAGACGCTGCGCGTCATCATACAGGGAAACATCAACCGTCTTGATCCGGCGTCCGTTCTTTATAACCCGGGCCTCGCCGATGATCTTTTCTGAATCGCCGAAAGAGCGCAGAAAATCAACGCTGGCATTGATGGTCGGCCAGGGCCGGCCGTATGTCATGACGGCAATGCCGCCCAGAGTATCCGCGACCGTAAAAGGAACGGCGCCGTGCACACGCTTCATGGGGTTCCTGTAGCGGGGCTTTATCTCCATCTCGCCCTTTGCATATCCCAGATCAGCATCCGTAACGACCAGTCCCATGTCATTGGCAAAATAATCCGTCTTGCGCGGGCCTTCTCTGTACATTTTGATATATTTATTCTCGCTGTCGCTCATGCTGTTCAAAACCTCCTTCTCATGAATTTATAAGGAAAAAAGCCGCTGCGGGCTTCTCCATCTGTTTCGTGACATAAAATATGCATTCATTTTAACACACGGGGACTGCAGGGTCAAAATATTTGCGGGGCCCCGGGCATCTTCCGCGGCCGCGCCTGACAGCGGATTTCCGCCCCCTTCCCGTAAATTTGACAATGTGCCGTAAATCCTTTACTATAAAATTATCTAATTCTGATAGAATAAGAGGTAATCCGGCTGTCCATGAAACGTTTCTGTATATTTATTCTTACCCTGTGCATATTGCTGACGGGATTTTCATCCCGCCCGGTTTTAGCGTCTTCCGGGCAGACCGGCCAGTCAGAATCAGAAACAGAAGAGCAGGCTCAGATCCTGCCCTCCGACAAGGTCTCCACAAAGGATATCGTCCCCTATTCCGCCGCCATGTGCGTAATGGACGCCGCCACGGGCCAGGTCCTCTACTATAAGAACATGGATGTCCGCCACTATCCGGCCAGCACCACCAAGATCATGACCGCTCTCCTTCTCATAGAAGATAAAAAGCTTTCTGACACCATAACCTTCACCGATGACTGCTATCAGGGCATCAATATCTGGACAGACATGAACATCGCCATGAAGGCAGGCGAGAAGCTGACCGTCGAGCAGGCTCTTTATGCCATGCTCCTGACCTCCGCCAACGAGGTCTGCACCCAGGCTGCCATCTACGACGCCGGCTCCGTCCAGGCCTTTGCAGAGAAAATGAACCGCAAGGCAGGCGATCTCGGCTGCAGCGGCACGCATTTTACAAATGCCAACGGTCTGCACGATAAGAACCACTATACAACAGCCCGGGATCTGGCTCTGATCGCGCGCGCGGCCATCCAGAATGATACATTCCGCAAAGTCACCGGCACCCGGACATACCAGATAAAGACAAACCTGCGCCCCGAGGGCTTTGACCTTTACGCCAAACACCAGATGCTGATGGATACAAAGCATCATTACGACAACTGCATAGGCGGCAAGACCGGTTATACCAGAGAAGCTAAAAATACCCTGGTGACCTATGCCAGCAAAGACGGCACAACACTGATCTGTACCGCCATGTATACTGCAGGCGGACACATATACGACGATACACAGATGGCTCTGGACTATTGTTTCAGCCATTTTGACCGGGCAGCCATAGACAAGATGGCCGCCGCCCAGCCGCAGAGCCAGACAGCAGAAACAGAACCGGAGACAGAAACAGCTGCTTCCCGGACTCCTTCTGATCCTATCGTTCTTCAGGAGCCGGAGACGCAGAGTACTGCAGCCGCACCGGCAGCGGGCCCCGGCCCGGGCGCACGCCTGGCGGCCTCCGCGGCAGCTTATGCCGGGAAGGCCTCACAGCTTTTTCTGGATAACCTGCCAACATCCTTCTTCGTCCTCGCGGGAGCCCTGATCGTGCTTTCACTGATCCTGATCTGGCTCCGGGGCGCTGCCAGGCGCAGCCGGCACCGCAGACGCTACCGCCAGAACCGCAGGAAACATGCGCAGGAGAAAGACGAGGCCGATTAACGCAGCACGTAAATATTCTACCCGAAACCCGCAGATCCCTTGCTTACTTGGTTACTGACAATATAAAGGACTTTCATCATGTGAGGTAGAACTATGAACTGGGTTGCACCAATAACAAATGAAGAGACACTCCGAAAGTTCAGAGAGGCTCTTCTTTCAATTGACAAAAAATATTATATTCTTTTTGAAATCGGCATAGGAACCGGTCTGCAGCTGCAGGATATCCTGGCCTTCCGGGTAGGGGATGTCCGCAGCAAAGACAGCATAGAGGCAGAGATCGGCACCAGAAAGATACGCCACACATTCCCCATCCCGCCGGAGCTCAAGGCTGTCATAGATGACTTTACCGCCGGCCGCGGCGATGACGAATATCTGATCACCGGTTATTCCAGCACCAAAAAACCGCTTTCCCGCGAGCAGGCCTACCGCGTTTTCAAGCAGGCCGGCACCCGCATCGGTCTCAAATCCATCGGTACGCAGACCATGCGCAAGACATTTGCATGGCGTTATTATAAACAGACCGGGGATATCTACTATATCCAGCATCTGCTCAACCACGCCTCCCCCAGCATCACATACCGCTATATAGGGGAGAAGCCCAATATCCGCGTCATCTACGACCGCATCACCGAGAATGAGAATGTCAAGGCCATGGATTATCTGCTGAAGGACCGCAACGGGGCGGCAGAGATAGATTCCATCATCGCCCAGCTGCGGCAGATCCGGCACAGGCTCACCAAAAAACGCCAGCAGCCATCTTTTTACGGCAGGGTCGATGTCCTGCTGGAACAGATCCAGGAAACGCTCAGGGATTTCGATCAGACAGAACCGGATTGAGCACCGCCTGAGGGATCCTCATGGTCCTTATGCCTTTTTTCCCGCCTTCTCCGCGCCATATCCGTCTTCATCTCCCGCAGGGCTGCGGCCTGCCCCTCATCGATCATGCGGATCGTCTTCACGGCAAGCACCCGGCCGGTATCCGTATGCTTTATGCGGATCTTGCCCCGGATCCATCCATGCTCAGGACACCAGGCCAGACAGAACCAGAACCGGGAACGTCCGGAAAACCAGCGGATCTTCTGCCGGACCGCTCTGCCGCACATGTAACAGTGCATGGCCCGCACTTCCCGGTCGGCCAGCGCAGCCTCCTTATCCGGAAAATCCCTGGATATATATTTATAATGATCCTCGTAAGTCAGATGGATCTCTTCTTCCCTGCTTCGGGGATACTGATAATAATCCACTGAAAAAAAGCGGTCGGCCTGCTGCGGGTCCATCCTCTGCAGGATCTTCGCCGTGTAAGCCGCGTCATTCACAGCCCTGTGAAAATCCCCTTCTCCGGATATCTCCAGCAGCTCTGCCGCGCTTTCCAGCGAAGCTGCCTGCCGCTGCGGCTGGAAAAATATCCGGAAGAGCTTCTGTACATTATAATAACGGATCGGGCCCACCAGCAGATCTTCCAGGTTAAAATATCTCATATTCCGCTGCAGTTCCACCAGGTCTGTATTCCCCCAGGTACAGAATATAAAATCATTGCCGCACCAGAGCATAAAATCCACAAGCACATAGGGGAAGGGGTCGCTTCCATCCAGCTCCTGCTGGCTGATGCCGGTCAGCTCCCGTGTCATATAATGGAGCTTTTTGTAGACTTTTGGCCGCACGGTCCGGCTGAAGCGGCCGATCTCGCGCAGATCCTCATCCAGTTTGACGGCACCGATCTCTATAATCTCGAATGGGAGCCTGCCGCTGTTGTGCCCGGGCCTGCTGCTCTGGTTCCATTCAAAATCGACGACCACATACTCCATTAAAAAACTTCTCCTTTGTTCTTATATCGGGGGGACATTCTCCTGCCCGGCGCGCCCGCGCTTTTTCAGCGCACCAGGGTTCCTTTTTTCTTCAGATGCAGATAGACACCGATGCAGATCAGCGCCGAAAGCAGTGATCCCGCCGGCGGCGCTATGCCCATCTGCCAGAGCGTCGCCGGGAAATAGACCGATGCCAGCCAGGCCAGCGGGATCCGCAGCGTTACAATGGCTATGATATTATGGATGAACGAGATCATGGACCTGCCGCAGGCGCTGAAAAAGCCGCTGAAGGTAAAATGGATTCCCGCCAGTGCGCAGTCCCA
Source organism: uncultured Eubacteriales bacterium (assembly GCA_900317095.1). GTDB lineage: Bacteria > Bacillota > Clostridia > Lachnospirales > Lachnospiraceae > UBA2912. The sequence goes on from ONFL01000104.1 coordinate 7,966, forward strand.
GACATAGGTCCTTATATACTGGCTGCCCAGCTCTATGACCTGCGGATCCTTTCCCGCGGTAAACAGGGAAATGACCGGTCTGGCGGCAAACTGGAAGATGATCCCGAAAATAACGCCCACCGTAAAGGCAATGAGCGCGCCGTAGCGCAGGGTCCGCTCCGCTCTCTCCTGCTGGCCGGCGCCGATATTCTGGGCTGCGATGGCCGAGACTGTCGACAGCATGGCAGAGGGGACCAGGAAGAGGAAGGAAATGATCTTCTCTACGATTCCTACCGCTGCGGCTACATCCACACCTCTGCGGTTGGCGATCGCCGTTATCACCAGGAAGGAAATCTGGATCAGGCCGTCCTGGGCGCAGATGGGGGCACCGATGGAAAGCAGGCTGCGGATGACAGCCCGGTCCGGGCGAAGATCCTGCTTTCTCACATGAATGCCCAGCTGCCGCCGCCGGATAGCGATCAGCGCAAAGAGAACGCTCATGGCCTGACTGACCACTGTTCCCAGGGCCGCGCCTGCCGCGTGCAGGTCCATGGCCCCTATAAAAACATAATCCAGCACAATGTTGATCAGGCAGGCTGCCGCCACGAAATACATGGGGCTCCTGGAGTCGCCCAGCCCCCTGAATATGGCGCTGATCACATTGTAGGCCGTGATAAAGGGAATGCCCAGGAAACAGATCACCAGATAGATCCTGGCCTGATCCACTGCCTCAGCAGGCGTAGACAAAACGGTCAGGATGGGACGGATCAGCAGCTGCAGCAGCCCCATCAGGGCCAGAGCTATGATCAGGAACAGAAATATTGTATTGCCGATGGTCCTGGATATCTTCTCCTCTTCCCGGGCACCCACGTGACGGCCGATCATGACCGTCGTTCCCATGGCAAGACCGACCAGCATGACCGTCAGCATATGCATGACCTGGCTCCCGACAGAGACAGCGGATATGACATCCGCCCCGTTATACTGGCCTATGATGAAAAGGTCTGCCATCCCGTAAAGGGTCTGCAGAAAATACGAGAACAGAAAGGGCAGAGAAAACCGGACGATATTATGAAACACACTGCCTTCTGTCAGGCTCCGCCGCTCTCCCATGCGCTCCTCCATTTCCTTATTTTTGAATAGTTCGTTTTTCATTGTAACGCGAAAAGGAACCGTCCGTCAATCACAGAACAGACCGTTCCTTTCTCATTTGTAACATGGCACAGCCGGCCTCCGCCCCGGTCGGGCAGAAGCAGCCTTTATTCCAGCAGCAGGGACAGGAAGCTCTCCCTGTCAATGCCGTGAAAATATTCTTCCAGATCCGTCCCTGCCAGCCTCTGCAGGAGGGCACTCTCCTGCAGGCGGCAGCCCTGCAGGATGCCGGCAAGCTCTTCGCTGTCCCGGTTCCCGAAATAGTCGCCGTGGAAAGCAAGGGATGCAATGGTTCCTTTCTGCAGCTTGAGGGAAAGCTCTATCCTCCCGCAGCCCTCTATCCTGCGGGCTTTCGTCAGCTCCGCCGGCGGAGAAGAACCCACGTTCCACTCCCAGCGGGCATAGCGCTGATCCCGAAGAGCCCGGATCTGCTCCAGTTCGTCCGGACTGAAGCTGCTGCGGCGGCTGCCGGCGCCCATGCCTTCCCGCAGTACCTTCCGGAAGGCATCCACATCCATATCCTCCCGCAGGAAGGGGCGGATATTGGTTACCCGGCTGCGGACAGAGGCGACTCCCTTGGATACGATCTTGTCCTCCGGCACGATCAGCGCCTTCCCGAGCACGTCCAGATCCGAATCGAAAAGGATGGTCCCGTGATGCATAATGCGGCCTTCCCGGATATACTGGGAACTGCCGGAGCACTTCATGCCCTCTATGGTCACATCGTTGCGCCCGCTCACCTGTGCCGGAACGCCCAGGCTCTGCAGGACACGCACAAGAGGCCGGCAGAATTTCTCAAAATTCAGCCGGCTTCCCTTCTGCGCATCCGTGATAAAGGTGTAGTTGATATTTCCCAGGTCGTGGTAGACGGCGCCGCCGCCTGACAGGCGCCTGGCGACCCGGATCTTGTGTTCACGCACAAAAGAAGCGTTGACCTCCGCCGCCGTGTTCTGGTACTTGCCGACCACGATGGTGTTCTCATTCTGCCAGAGCATGAAATAGTCTTCCTCCCTGGGCAGGCGGTCAAAGACGTACTGCTCCATAGCCAGATTGAAATAGGGGTCATGGCAGTCCGATTCAATAAAAATCATAATTCCTGTCTTCCTGTTTATTTATCCAGCCGGGCAGCAAGGTCGCGGAGCGCGTCGGCCGCCGCCTCCTCATAGGTCGGATGGGGACGGATCATGGAGAGCATCTGCTCCACCGTCCTGCCTGCGAATACAGCTTCCGTAAACTCGGAAATAATATCCGAAGCCCGCTCGCACATCAGCCTGGCTCCGAGGATCCTGCGGCTGCTCTTCTCGGCCGTGATCTTTATGAAGGACCGGGGAGAATGGGATATCATGGTCCTGCCGTTGGAGAAAAGGACCGCCTTCCCGTCAACAGCCTCAATGCCGGCTGCCGCCGCTTCCTCCGCATCCATACCCACGCAGGCGATCTCCGGCGAGGTGTAGACGCAGGAGGGAACCAGGCTTTCATCGACCGGCTTCTCCTTTCCGGCTATCACAGCGGCACAGTTCCTGGCCTGGGCCGCGGCTACATGCTCCAGCTGGATCTTCGCAGCCAGATCGCCGATGGCATATACGCCCGGCAGACTGGTCTGGAAGTCTCTGTCGACCCTCACCCGCCGGCCGTCCATCTCCGGAGAAATACCGTCCGCAAAAAGTCCCTCCGTGAGAGGCCTTCTGCCGACCGCGCAGAGCACATAATCCGCCTTTATCTCCAGCTCCTTGTTCTTCGTGCTGTAAGTTACCACAGCCTGGCCGTCCTCTTCACGGATCCCGGTTACCACGGCTTTGACTACAGACTCTATGCCCTCTTTCTTGAAAATGGTCTTAACGTTCTTGCCGATTTCCTTATCCATGCCGGGCAGGAGTCTGTCCAGGCCCTCGAGGATGGTGACGCCTGTGCCGACACTATTGAAATAGCCGGCCAGTTCCACACCGATGACTCCGCCGCCGATGATGATCAGGGAATCCATATCGGTGACTCTTCCCTCCAGAATGTCATCAGAGGTCAGCACCCGGCCGCAGTCTATGCCGGGGATGGGCGGAAGGGACGGAACGGCGCCCGCCGCCAGGATAATATTCTTCCCGCGGATCTGCACAGGAGCCTCCTGACCGTCGTCTATCTGCACGACATGATCTGCCTGCAGGCAGCCGCCGCCCCGGTAAATGTCTATATTAAGACTCTTGAGCAGTTCTTCTATATTGCCGCGGATGCCGGCAGCGACCTGTTCTGACTCTGCGAGCAGGGCCGCGCGGTCAACCTTCTCCGCATAAGTCTTCACCCCGAACATATCCAGTTTCTGTGCGTCCGCGATCCGCTCTGAATGATAGAGCAGGGCCTTCGTGGGGATGCAGCCCCTGTTCACACAGGTTCCGCCGATGTCCCGCTTCTCGACCAGAGCTGCGCTGAGTCCATAATGCGCAGAGGAGACCGCCGCCTCATAGCCGGCGGGGCCTCCTCCGATGATAACTACATCATACTCTTTCATCAGCAGCCCTTCTTGATGGCAATGTCGCCTTCCGGAGGAACGATGCAGAGGATCTTGCAGATCTCCGTGTCAGACTTGTTCCAGAAGCAGTGCTCAATGTCTCCGGGAATGTATTCCCAGTCGCCGGGCTTCATATCGAAATGCTCATCGCCGAGGATATTGGATGTCTCGCCCTCAATGCAGACTACGATATGGGGCCAGGGATGATGATGGGTCTGGCGCTCGCCGCAGCCGGGCTGTACGATCCAGCAGCGCATAACATAATCCGGCCAGAAACGGGTAGGTCCAAAGACAACCTTCTTCTGGGATCCTTCAAAAAAGAGACCCGGTGCGTCCGGTAAATCGTCAATTGCTCCATGTAAAGGTTTGTTCGATGCCATAGTGTTTATCCTCCTTTAATGCTGATTCAAACTGCTCTTTCCCGGGGAATGTCTTACTTTCTGTATTCCAGGTACTCCTGCGCAGTCATAAGTTCCTCTTTCTCGCTTTCCAGATCCGGGCAGTCCGCCTTGATGATCCATCCCTGCTCATAGGGAGAAGAATTCAGCAGGCCGGGCTGGTCCGCCAGCTGCTCATTCACCGCGCTGATCCGGCCGCTTACCGGCGCGATCAGCTGGGAAAGAGACTTGACAGATTCTACTTCTCCGAAGGATTCCCCCCTGTCCAGGTCATCGTCCTCCTCCGGCAGATCCACATACTGGACAGCCTTCAGTCTCTTCTGGGCATAATCGGTAATGCCGATCACCACCAGGCCGTCATCCTCCCGGACCCAGAGGTCTTCTTTTGTATAGAAAATATCATCTTTTACTTCAAATTCCATTATCGCACCTGCTCTTTAGTCTGCGTGAACAGTCAGGACCGGATCGTCAAATTCCACGCCCTTGCTCACAGAATCCTCAACCGGGCAGCGCAGGACAGCAAGATCTACCACCTGCTGGAATGTCTCCTCGGGCACATTGGTCTTAGCGTCGACAAAGACACGGATCTTGTTGAAGCCGGGACGGACACGGGCGCTGCCCTTCATGCCGGCAGAATCCATATCGCCCTCTACATTGACCTGCAGATCGGACACCTCTACCCCCATGGCCTCCGCATAGATGCTGATGGTAAGCGTCATACAGGAAGCTACGCTTGAAAGCAGCAGCTGTACCGGATTCATGCCGCAGTCCGTGCCGCCGTGATCCTTGGGCTCATCTATGATGATACTGTGCTGTCCTGCCGTCACCTTGACAAAAGGCTCTGCACCCTTCTTCGCTGTTACCTTATAGGTCTCCTTCATGGTCTTCCTCCTTAGTATAAAGCATCCGCCGGCCCGTCTTAACATGCGGCATCCGCCGTTTCTTTTCGCTGCCAGCCCTTTTAAGATCCGGCGGCAATGTCTTTCGCATTTCGTGTATCTGTATTATAATTTACGGCTCCGCGAAAGAGCAATTCACTTTTGGCCGCTTTTTTATTCTGATCTGGAATAATTCCCCTGAAAACTGTTCTTTTTGCGGAATAAATCGTGTATACTGACCTCAGGGAGGGAAAGATCCATGAACATAGAATATCTGCGGGAATTCGCCGCCCTGGCCGAGAACGGCAATTATCTGGAAACGGCCGAGGAGCTTTACATGTCCCAGTCGACCCTGTCCAAGCACATTATGAAAATGGAAAAGGAACTGGGCACCCGGCTGTTCGAGCGGACCACCCGCCGGGTGAAGATGACGGAGGCCGGCAAGCTGCTTCTGCCCTACGCCATTAAGATCGCCGGCCTGCAGGACGAATACTCGGCGAAGCTGGGCGCTCATCTGCGGGACCGGGACAACGAGATCATTCTGGCATCCACATCCCAGATCACCCAGTATCCCATCATTGACCAGATCGCCTGGTTCAAGCGCAGCCATATGGATATCCGCCTCAAGGTCAGCATTCACACCCATGAAGAGCTGAACAGCCTGCTGCTGGGCCGCAGGACCGGATTTGCCTGGATAGGAGAGACCGATATCGAGGCAGCTGATGACCGTTTTGAGCGCATCCACTTCATGGATGACCCCCTGGTCCTGGTCTGCCTGCCCGGCCATCCCCTGGCAGGGCGGACCATCATCGCTCCACAGGATGTGGACGGCCGGGAACTGATCATCCAGGACAGCTCTTCCGTGGATATCTATGTTTTCCGGCTCTACTGCGAGCGGGAAGGGATATTTCCCTCCCTGCTGGAGATCCCGGGCGGCAGGGCCATCATAGATTTCATGGAAATAAATGACAGCGCGGCCGTCATGGTGAAAAGCGTAGCTGAAAAATTTGCCGGTCAGGGTATCCGCATCATCCCCTTTGAAGACAGCCCCATCATGCATGTCAATACCATCTATGCCAAAGGGCGCCCTCTTTCCGGGGCAGACCGGATCTTTATAGATTTTCTGAAGGAAACTGCCCGCAGCTATGGGAAATAACATCCGCAGGGTCTTCTTTTATAAAATCTTCTTCAATATAGTCAGCTGCTCCGGCCGCACCGGGATATCTCCGGCATTGAGCCGGCCCAGAGGGATATTTTTATTTGTCCCGTGATAATCGCTGCCGCCGCTGACCAGCAGGTGCCTGCTGCGGGCACATTCCAGCAGATAGTCGACCTCCTGCTGCGTGTAGCGGGAATAATAGCACTCCAGGCAGTCTATGCCCAGGCTGACCAGCTCGTCCAGATGTGTCTCAAACTGATCCGGCGGCAGGTGGGGCTCACCCTCTCCGCCCAGGGGATGGGCCAGGCTGACGATGCCGCCGGCGCTGTGGATGCCGTCTATGGCCAGAGCCGCCTCTATACGGCTGGTCCGGGCAGGCACCGGCGAGTGCGCGCTGTTGAGATAGGTAGCGAAAGCTTCATAGACAGAAGAGACCAGGCCTCTTTTCACCAGGACCTGCCCTATGTGAGGCCGGCCCGGGCTCTGATGGGAAAATATCCAGTCCTTCTCCTCCTGGGTCAGCACGATGCCGTCATTCTTCTGCAGATTCTCTATCCGGATCTGCGTCTTGCGGCTGCGGCGTTCAGCCACCTCGCGGATGGCATGGCCGAGCAGCCGGTCATCCGGATCACAGCAGTAGCCAAGTATATGCCAGAGCCCGCGGTCCGTCATAGAGGACAGCTCTATACCAGGAATAAACTTCAGGTCCTCAGAGGCATCTTTCCTGAAAAAGGCAGTCAGCTCTCTGGCCCCCTCCAGCGTATCGTGGTCGGTCAGGGCAAAGATCCGGATGCCCGCCCCGTTGACCTTTCCCGCCAGCTCCGCCGGCGAATCACTTCCATCGGAAGCACTGCTGTGCATATGCAAATCTACTGTCGAACTCATCTCTTTCATCCACTCCTGCTGCCTTTTTGACCTATTATATCATACAGGGCCGGAATAAGCCCCGGTGGATTTCTCCGGCACAAAAAGCAAAAAAATATGCACAATCCATACAGATATGTTAGAATAGAATTGTAAATTTTCTATTTCAAATATATTACGAGTTATAAATTTTCTTTTACAGACTCCCTGACGCCTGCAAAAGGCGGGAGTCTTTTTTTGATGAGAATACAATAATAATCCGGAAAGGAAGTCCCGAAAATTGAAGAATCCCCGCCATCTGGCCCTGCTCTTAGGAATCGTTCTATTCGCCGTGTCCCCGTCTGCCGCCTATGCCCAGCAGGCAGAGGGTACTGCCGCGGCCGCTCCCGAAGATCAAAGCGCACAGCTGCAGGAAATGGAAGAAAGTTCCGCTGCAGCATCCGCCCCGGAAACACAGGGCGGCTCTGCACAAACAGCTGAACAGACAGAAAGCCAGAGGGAAAGCTCCGGCCAGGAGACCGGCGGAACCGGGGAATCCGAGACTGCACAGACAGAAACTGCTGAGACGGAAGCGGAATCAGAATCGGAGACCGCTGAGACAGAGACAGAAACCGCTGAGACAGACGCCCCGGAAGAGGTCCTTTCCGGACTGCACAAGGATCCGGCAAGCGGCGCCCTCTCCTGGTACAAGGACGGCGTCATCGACACCAGCCTCAGCGGCCTGCATGAAATAGACGGCACGCTTTACTATTTTAACAAGGGAACAGTAGATGAGCAGTACTCTTCTCTTGCAAAATGGCAGGGAACCTGGTACTACCTGAATAAGGGGATCGCGGACAGCAGCTACTGCAATCTGGTCAGATATAACGGCAGCTGGTACTATGTAAAAAATGGAAAAATAGACTGGAACTATGACACCCTAGCACAGGTGAACCACCGCGGGACCTGGTATTATGTCCACGGCGGCAGGATAGACTGGAATGCCAACACCCTGGCCCGGGTGAACGGGCAGGGAACCTGGTATTATGTGAAGGACGGAAAGCTGGACTGGTCTTTCTCCGGCCTTTTCCGCTTCGGCGGCTGGTACTATATCCAGAACGGTCGGCTGGACCGCAGCTACAGTAATCTGGTCAGACGCGGCAGCGTCTGGTACTATGTAAAAAACGGAAAGATAGACTGGTCCTGCAATACCCTTGCCCAGGTAAACCACCGGGGGACCTGGTACTGCGTCCGCGGAGGCATGATAGACTGGAATGCCAACACCCTGGCCAAAGTCGAGGGCACCTCAACCTGGTATTACGTGAAGGACGGCAGGCTGGACTGGTCCTTTACAGGCCTCTTCCGCTTTGGAAGCTGGTACTACATAGAAGACGGAAGGCTTAACCGCGGCACCACCACCCTCGCCGAACACGACGACGATTTCTATTACGTTAAGAACGGCCGCGTGGACTTTGACGCCAACGGCATTGTCTCCGTTCCGGAGGGCCGTTTCGAGGGGCAGTGGTATGTAGAGGACGGCGTGGTAAATACTTACACAGACAGCTACACGGACGAGGCCGGTACCACCTACACGCTCTATGACGGCCAGGTCTACACGGAAGATATTGCCTACACCGGCAATGCCCAGAAGTTCGCGGACGCGACAGACAAGCAGAAAGACCTGGTGGAGGCAGCACGGACAGTAACATTTCATGCTGAAGGCTGGTGCGCCGCATATGTTTACCGCTGCTACGCGGCAGGCGGCTATGAAATGTACAGCGGCGACGCCTGCGACCTGTACAGATGGTACTGCCATTCCATAAACACAAAGCAGCTGAAGGTCGGCATGCTCGTGGCTGTCAGCCGGTCCGGGGCAACCGGCAGCTCTTACGGCCACGTCGCCATCTATATAGGAGACGGCATGGTCATCCACAATGTCGGCGAGATCGAGATCACCCCGCTGGACGAATGGATCGCCGATTACGGCCCCTCCGGGAAATACCAGGGAAGCATCGTAAAATGGGGCTGGCCTGAGGATGAAAATGGCAATCTCATTAACCTGGAAAAGTAACAATCCCGGATCAGGGTTGACTTTCAGGGCAGAAAATTGTATGATAGTAAGACAGTGACCGCTGTGCGTTTCTGCAGCTCAGCAGGATAGAGCGTCCGCCTCGATTAGAAGCGATTTCATTAGCAGAAACGGCAAAATTTTAGCAAGGTGACCCGAACCTTCAGGAACCCAGAACCCCTGAAAATACGGGAAATTACATAGATGTTTCCGTAGCTCAGCAGGATAGAGCGTCCGCCTCCTAAGAAGAAGGCTTCCTGCCGCCGGAGAGAATTTTGAATTTTGACGGTAGTTCGAGTCGGATGCAGATTTACACCAAC
>ONFL01000102.1 GCA_900317095.1 uncultured Eubacteriales bacterium
ATCGGGGACGCGACTCCCATAGATAAAACAGCAAAAGAAGAACCTGCACAGGCTGCAGACCCCTGCATCTCCCCTGAAACCAGCGAGGGCGGACGGGAAGCGGCGGCGGCCAGCGCAGCTATTGAGGAAAGCCTGGATCAGCTGGACGAAGACACCCAGTTCTGAACATGAAAGCAGCGGCAGACAGGTCATCCGCCGCCGGATAAAACAGCAGGGGGGGAGGGCCCGGAACCTGATGGTTCCGGACCCTCCCCCTTTATACGGGAAATGTCTTCTTTTTATGCCAGTGTCTTCTTTGCTACATCCGCCACAATATCCGCGGCCTTCTCAACCCCGTACAGACCACTGTTGATAAGCATATCCAGACCGTCTATCGTTCCCCACCTGTAAGGTGTGTAGAACTCATGGTAGTTCTTGCGGTTCTTATCCTTCTTCTGGATAAAACGGATGGCCGCATCCCGCGACATGGACGGATCTTCTGCCATTACTCTCTTTACCTTAAAGTCAAGCGGAGCGAAGACAAATACCCGGAATACGTTCGGATAATCCCTGAGTACGAAGTTGCCGCAATGTCCGACGATGACGCAGGGCTCCTTGGCAGCTTCCTTTATCAGCTCTGATTCGAACATATACAGGTTATCCTGAACGGTCCTCGCATACTCCATGGTCCGGTTTACCTGCCTGGAAGCGGCGTCGATATTCTTCATAGGAGCCAGAATATCATCATAGAGCGTTGCCGTTGTCGCGTATCTGTTGTCACCGGGACTTAAGATCCGGTCTCTGAGTGTGCGGCTCTCGTCCATCTTGCGGAATTTATCCGGATTCTCGCCGATCTTTTTGGCCGCCTGGTCAAAAAGTTCTCCATCGTAGAGGTTCAGCCCAAGTTTATCCGCAACGATCCTGGCGATCTGATGACCGCCGCTGCCAAACTGACGTCCTATTGTAATGATCATATGTTTCTCTGCCATAATTCCCTAACTCCTTTCAAAATTCCCCTTTAAATCTGTAATAAGAATTTTTATTTTCCCCACCTATTTTGTATCACATTTTCCCCGATTTTACAAGTTATTTTCTGAAAATAAATTATATTATTTTGATTTGTCAATTTATTAACAGTAATAATCAGAATTGCTAACGAATTGACACAATAACTATGTATATTTTTATAGAAACGATTTATTTTTTCATTTAGTTAGTTGATACTAACTTTCATGAATGGTATATTACAGTCAACGGGGTTTGTTAGACTTATCTACAAGAGATAACCATATGACAAAGCGGGAGGATATATTATGAGCAACGAGTCCATCGATACCATCATCCGCTCCGGAGCGCCGACTCTGGCCGGGATCAAGACTGCCAATCTTTTCGGTTATCCATGCAGCGGACCGGAAGAGGCAGCAAGAGATGTAAGAGAAATAAACCGTCTGCTGGCTAAGAAAGGAATCTGCGCCATCATTCTCTGTTATCAGGAGGGACGCGCCCTCCTCTATCTTTTCCGGCCCAGAAAGCTGGCTGAAGATCTGAAAAAGGCGGAGGTACGCGCGCTGCTGAACCGGGAAGGTTATCCGGTCTGCTCCGTCGGCAGATGCGTAAATATCCTTCGGGAAAAGATGAAAAGTCAGGATATATTTCCCCATGAGATCGGTCTTTTCCTTGGCTATCCGCCGGAAGACGTAAGGGGATTCATTGAAAATAAGGCCAGAAACTATAAATTTTCCGGTTACTGGAAGGTATATGGGAATCCGGAAAAGGCCAGAAAAGCATTCGATTCATACAAAAGCTGCACGCTCCGCTGCGTGCAGCTGCACAAGAATGGGACAAGTCTTCCGGAGCTGGCTGTCTCCTGCTAGCGGACAGACCGTTCGAATTCTTTGTAAAGGATCCGGTTCATCCGGCGCACGGTCTGCGGCCGGAGCTTTATCACCTTGCGGTCATAGGTCAGGATGCCGTTTATCTCTTCTTCTATATCAGAGAGCTGGGTATAGACCGCCGCACTCAGGCCCCGCCTGATATTGGGGTACACCATATTTTTCATAAGCAGGACCCAGGCCCGATTCAGCTCCCGCGGACTGCGAAAGCTCTGATAGGCGGGCATGCCGTTGGCTCCGCCCTTGCCCGGGATCCTGCAGGAATATCCTCCATACTCCGTAAGCGCCGTGACCCTGGTCCGGCACTTTACTTTTAGAGGCCGGAAATAATTGTGGATGCTGTAGAAATCCCCGCCTCCCTGATCGAACCAGCCGCTGGCCTGATCTACCGGGCGGGTATTATCCAGCCTGCGGATCAGATCAGTATGAAAATCCGCGTCAAACTGCCCCCAGCCTTCGTTGAAGGGCCCCCAGACGCAGATGCTGGGAACATTGCGCAGATGCTGCACCATCTGGGTCAGCTCCCTTGTAAAGGACACTCTTCCTTGCAGAGAATTTCTTGAGAAAAACCACCGGCTGCCTGCTCCGTCTCTGACGGCACGGCCAAAAGGCGGTATCATATTCGGCAGATATCCCAGCAGAAACATATTCCAGACTTCCCCGCCGCAGGGCATATCCTGCCATACCAGCATGCCGATGCGGTCACAGTGATAGTAAAAACGGTCTGCCTCTATCTTTACATGTTTGCGGAGCATATTAAATCCCAGCCCCTTCATGCCGCGGATATCGCGGATCCAGGCCCGGTCCGAGGGCGGCGTCATCAAAGATCCCGGCCAGTACCCCTGATCGAGGACCCCGTTCAGAAAATAAGGCTTGTTGTTGAGAAAGAAGCGGGGCGTCCCATGCCTGTCCTTCTCCACGGAAAACTTTCTCATGGCAAAATAACTCTGCACCTCGTCCTCCTGCAGGCGGACTGTCAGATCATAAAGAGCCGGATGCTGCGGCGTCCACAGCTGCGCGTCCGGAAGAGGTATGCAGACCTCTTCCCAGGCATGTCCGCTGATCTTTACAGCGGCCAGCCCCTTTCTGCTAACGACGGCCGTAAAAGACGGCCTGCGCAGCGGATCCTGGCAGCGCAGCGGTCTTTGTCCTGCATCCTCGCGGACATTTTCCCGGCAGCCCCGGACCGCTTCCACAGTCAGCCGCAGTATACCGCGGTCTATATCCGGAACCATCCGCAGACCCGCTATATGCACAGCCGGCACCCATTCCATCCACACGCTCTTCCAGATCCCGCTCTGGGACGTATAGAACATGCCGCCGCGTAAGAGCCTCTGCTTGCCGCGGGCACAGAAAGAATACTCTGTCCTGTCCTTCACCGACAGGGTCAGCTCATTGCTGCCGGCATGGACCAGGTCCGTGATATCCAGCTCAAAGGGAAGATAACCTCCCCTGTGTATGCCGGCGCTGCGGCCATTTATCCGCACAGAGGCCGACTCATCTACCGCTCCGAAATGCAGGAGCAGCCTCTTCCCCGCAGGAATCTCCCCCAGGGAGATGGTCCTTCTGTAGTGGAGGAATTCCCAGGGCATAAGAATCCTCTCGACACCGGAAGCCTTTGTCTCCGGTGAAAAAGGCACCAGGATCTTCCCGTCATAGCGGTCCGGCCTTTGAGAGCTTTTTGTAAAAGCATAGTCCCAGAGACCATTGAGGATGGTATATTCCCGGCGCCGCAGCTGGGGCCTGGGATATTCCGGAAAAGGGATCACCGTGCTTTCATCTCCTCTTATAGAAATGGTTCAGAAAACCTGCAGGGGCAGGTTCATCAGGGAATCATGTTTCTGGGATCCACACTGCTTTCCGTACAGGTTACCCCGATGCTGTCAGCCTCGTCTACAAGGGTATTGTATTCCTGCACTGCTTCCTGGCCGGCATCCGGGCTCACCGGCGTCCCGGAAGAATAATACAGGATATAGGTATATTTCTCACTGCTGTAGAGGATCTTATAATTCTCCAGCTTTGAGTAATCCTGGTCCTTCGTATAGGCGGCAATGCAGCATACCAGGGAAACATTATTGGCCCCGCCTCTCTTTGCTCTTTCCACAGAGGATTTCTGGAAGAAATTCAGTCCGCTGCCGCTTTGTTCCACCGTCACCTTATCCATAAAGTCTGCCGGCAGATGAAGGACGATCTCACCGAACTCCACTTCTTTCTGATCCGCGGATTCATTTACCGTGGAAAGATCTTCCTGATCAGCATACTTCTGAACATTCACGGCTGTAATATATCTTGTCGTGAGAATCACCTGACGGGCATCCCCTATTTCCTGATCCAGCATGTTCAGCAGATCCTTTTTATCGACCGCGTCCGGCCGGACCTGTTCATTCCAGCCGCCATCATAGATATAATAGACCTCCTGGTCCTTGTCGGCATCTGCCCCGGCCGGGAAAGCTTCCCCGCTGTCCGGATCCTGCGCGGCCATCTGTCCGTCCCAGCCGTCTACATAATGCAGGACCTGATATTTGCCGGAAGACGCGTCGTATCCCGAGAGGGTGAAAGGCCAGAAGCGTCCTGCCAGGCCCTGATTATGGGAACTATAATCCTTTACGATCCCGTTGTCATAGTAATCGAGATCCGGAAAGCCTGTATATTCCAGACGAACCGTCTTGCTGTCCTCATCAAATCCGTAGACAGCTTCCAGCATTCCGGCCATGGTGGTATTCGTGATACGGATGATCAGTTCATCGCTGCCATCCCCGTTCACATCCTGGACCGCGAATAAGTTCTCATCCTCATCCGCCATCGGCTGCTCCACGGCTCCGATCCCCGGCAGATTGTAATTCTGGAGCAGATCCTCAAGCACCTGCACATAAGCAGCCTTCACGGCCTGCCGGTCCCGGGTCTGCCCTGCTGCAGTCTCTGACTGAGCTTCTGCAGTCTCCTGTGCCATGGTCTCTGCTGCCGCGGTCTCTCCCGCCGCAGTCTGTGCAGTCTCCGCCTCAGACGACGAGGCCTTCTCCGCCCCGGCGCCGCCGGCCGAGCAGCCGCCTGCTGCCAGAAGTACAGAAAGCAGCAAAGCCCCCATCGCGCTTTTCCTCATAGACATTTCCTCCTGAGATTCGTATTTACATCCATTTTAAGAAGCAGGCGGATTAAAGTCAAATCATTTTATCTATAAGCGAAACAGCTTGACATGCACCCTTCTTTAACCGAAAATAATATTATCATGCGATTCAATAAAAAGGGGGAATCGAAATATGCAGGAAACATTAACATGGGAAGAAATCAGGGAAAAAGCCCGCGCTGTACTGACGCCCCGCTGCAAGGTCTGTCCGCAGTGCAACGGCCGCGCCTGCGCGGGGAAAGTACCCGGTCCCGGCGGCAAGGGGAGCGGAGCCACATTTCAGAGAAATTTTGACTATCTGAAGGAGCATGTAAAGCTGCAGATGGATGTGATCGATGAGCCGTTCTCGGCCGACACCAGCGCAGACCTGCTGGGCCGGACCCTGCGGCTGCCGGTATTGGCGGCTCCCATCGGCATGCTGGCCTTTAACATGTCTGACGCCTTGAATGA
>ONFL01000100.1 GCA_900317095.1 uncultured Eubacteriales bacterium
AATGGAATACGCCGGCGGCATAAAGAACAACTCCGCCGGATGCGTCTATTCTGTCCATCCACGTGAAATCATTCAGATTACATGCGATGTTTTCTTCTCTTTCACCGGCAGAAATGATTTCATTCCTGGATTTTATGACTTCCGGGAAGTCAAGATTGTAGATATGACACTGCCCGTTGTCCGCTGTTCTCCCGGTCATGTTGAGACCGCAGCCGAGATTGACGACTGCAGCCTTCGGATGTGTATTTTCTCCATAAATGTTTACTCCTGCGCAAGGCTGCAAAATACCTCTTTACTTTTTCCCATTCTGCTGCGGTTAAAATATCGAGTACAATAATGAAGTGAAACTTCAGATAAGAAACTTCCGCAGATTAAGTGGATCGTTATTGGTTAGCTTATCCTAACTATATCACAGTAATATTCATCTGGCAAATAGTGGATTGACATCCCACAGAAAAATTGTAAATGCGGCCTGTATTGGTTTATGGATCAGATACTGATAGCCCAGATGTGCCGCCACTTTCAGCATGCCTGTGATCCATCAGATTTCCGTTTTCGTCCATGATGATCTCAACCTGCGGATGGATCATCACAGCGTCAGAGCCCATATAGGTATGCAGAGATTCATTGTATGCATAGTATGGAGCAGCATTCCGGCTTTCCAGCGAAAGCAGCAGCGAACTTTTTCCGCTCTTCCCTGGTGTGTTTCATGTAGTGCCTCCTGTGGCCGCCTTTTCAAAACAGTTTACATATCTGCTTAAGATGCTGCACGCGGCAGATGGTTTTGTCTATAAAAAGCGATTGGGTGTCTGCTTTTATCTTACCACTTCATTTATACCGACACAAAAAAAATGCTCCTGAACAACCAGCAGCATTTCCATTCCGCAGATCCATAAAGCAGCATCATATTTCTCATGCTGCAGATCTAATCAATGATCTCCCAGATGAATGTCGCGGTACCGGTCAAACGGATCTCCTCAGGTTTCATATCCGTCAGGGCGCTTTTCTTTATTACTGCAGGAGCAAGAACAGCATCATTACTGTATTCAGTCGTTGAGTACACATCAGGTTCTCCCTGATTATGGTCAATCCTGATCAGTCTGCCCAGCTTCACACCGGAAGCTTTGCAGAGGATCTCTGCTCGTTCTCTCGCATCTCTGGCTGCTTCCTTTAAAAGCATCTCTGCAGCTGCATTCCTGTCTTTGAAAGTAAAACGTATAGAATAGTCCGGTTCAGCAGGGCTCTGAGCAATCACTTCGATGACCTTCCCCAGCAGCTCCATATCTTTCGAAAACCGCAGCAACAGGAAATGGCTGCAGATATATCCATCCATGTATCTGCGAAAGCTCCCATCCTCCCCGCGCCTGCTCTCATAGGCCGTCTCTACGTTGAGTTTTTCTGTTTTCAGATCTTCACGCGTAAATCCACACCTCATCAGTTCTGACGACAGCTGTGCCACCTGCTCCTGTGCACAGGCTATCGTTTCCTCATAGCTCTGTTTATGGCTCTCTAGTCCGATCCTCACTTCAATCTGATCCGGGTAGATACATTCTGTCCCATAGCCTCTGACTGTGATCTTTCTTTTCATAGATTTTTCCTCTTTCAGCAACATCAATGGATTCTGAAAATATTATAAGGGAAAACTTCTATGCATGGGCATATCATCGTTCGACAAATTCCGACACAGTTCGACACGATTCGACATTATTCGACAATCTACGTCGTAATCCATGTTTCTTCATGTGTATTAGAATAACAAACAACCATCATGCCTCGGTCATGGATTCAAATCCATCCGGGATCTCAGCCTCGTAAGAATAATAAAGTTTTTCCGTGCCATATGTTATTCACTAGCCTCCCAATCTGATTGTTCGTAATGCAATTTGTGATCTGAGTCTGTGGCAACAACTATTTTCCCGGTATCACAATTATAGATATTAATCGTGATAAACCAATTCTCATGACCAGAGAATACCTGATGATACGCACTGTAGGTTTCCGTACCAAGGATAAGCTCCGGCACCTTCTGTGCATCAAGACCCAGGTTATAGTAAAAATCAATTACCGAATAGTCTTCATTGACTTCGACCCGCATGATGATCTCGTTTCCTTCCAGTTCCTTCTCGTGAACCACGATGCGGTCCACATTTGTCCATGTGCACGGCTGCTTGACCGACAATCGCTTCTGAACCGTTTCGAATGTTGCCTCGTCGATCAGCGCCTCATGCGTGTTCTCCACGATGACCCATTGTTCTCTTGGCTTTTCGATGATCCGTTTATCCTTGATCCTGTGTTTCTGTCATCATGATCATTTTTTACAACATCCAGATGCTGTCTGCTTCCAAAGCCATCATTTTTAAGATCAGAATCCAGATAATCATAGGCTTCCGGAATGACCCTGATCAGGTTCATAGGCTGCGGGAGTTTCCTGATAGCTTCCACGGGAATCTTCTTGTAATCCAACAGCTTCAAATATTCGTCGCTGAAAGGCTTGACCATGTCGGCTGCCCCGGTCACCTGCAGGCTCTTCAGTTTGCCGAATCCTGCATATGTTTCATAAATAGCAAGACCCACATGCTTATTGACTTTCAGGCCTTTGAACTTCAAGCCACCTTCAGAGAATAGATAAAAACAGCCATCTACGTAGTTATACTCAATCGGTGTGCACCGGACCAGATCATCGGAAGCGGTCGCAAGTGCACATGTATTGTGCCTCTCAATAAAAGCTTTGATTTTGTCTTTCAAGGCTTTCGGATTCATAGTGACAGTCTCAGCATCCTTCTTGGCCCAATATTCTGCAGCTGCGTCATAATCAAATTCATATTCTTCTTCCATTCTCATCAAAATTCCTCTTCAATTCTCTTTCCGTAAGCAGGATCGGCAAAAATAAAAATCCGCATTGAATTAACTCCAAAGCCGCGTCAGTCCATTCGACTGTACCAGCATCCCGGCCAAGGCCCATCAGCATAACAACCACAGAAGGAATCACCATGATGATCATCACAATAGGAATCAACAGTGCCATTACAAACATGAAAATGTAAAAGGGCATCATTGTTGTCCGTGTCCTCCCGCATTGCTATTCTTTTTCTCCTCGATAAACCGGGATTTGCCAGTAAACTTTTGATCAACGGATATGTAGAAGATCCAGAAGTGTCTGAAGTTCTGATGGGCTATTTGCAGCCTTTTTAATATCAACTCCGACAAGTTCAGATGCTTCAGATGTCGTCATAGAAAACGCCTGTTCTCCATTTTCTGTTTTCCATGTAACGGAATCAAGGTTTTTAATTTCAGCAAGTAGAAGAATCGAGTCGCTCTGCATGATTGCTTTCTTCTTAGAATCAGGAGTATCCTTCAGAACAATGGTCATCCCATATGGTTCACCTTCTGTCTGCAATTCCATTGTATATTCACCAAAATCAACCTCAATCCCCAAAATCTGAGTAATATTGCTGTCTGCAGAATTATCCCCAACATATGAATTCTTGGATTTGTACAATCTTGAAGCAGTTTCCGAAATTGAAACTCCGTCTTCCCATATGATCCGATTTCCAATCATAACAGTATGAACTGGGTCTTTTGCAGTGTATGATTGCTGAAAACTTGCATCTTTATAAATTCCCGCAAGTGCCTCCCGGACATGAAGTTCAACAATGCCGTTTTCTTCTGTAAAAGACACATGGGATACACATGTAGCGCTGGACCGCAAACTCCCATTTACATTTATTGCGCTGCTATCTCCTTCAACCGTCATATAAATTCCATCCGGAGAAACATTTGTACCTATGACAAACAACTTCAACACAAATCCGGCTAATGTGACGAGGAGAGCAATGATGACTGTCCGGAGAACCATTTTCCTGGTGTGCTTTCTTATCTTCTTCAGATAATCTACTTCTTTTTGATTTTCTTCTTTATCCTTGTCAGGATCTTTCATTCTTTCATATATCTGCCTGCAATCTTCACATGCAGCAAGATGTTCTTCAACTGCCTGATTTGTGACGTCACTGGTTAAGCCATCGATATACGACGGAAGCAGATCTCTGACAATCTCGCATTTCAGGTTTTTATCGTTCATCCTCCTTCATCTCCTTTTTCAGCTTTTCTCTTCCACGATAATATGTGACTCTTGCCCAGTTTTCGGTGTGGTTCAGGATTTCTCCAATCTGCCTGAAGCTGAGTTCTCCAAGGATTCTCAGATACATCACTTCACGGGTGTCTCCCGGCAAGACCTGCATCTTTTTCATGATTGCCATTTCGCCATCACCGGAAAGAACAGATTCTTCCGGAGAAAGATTCGGATCTGGGACTAAGCACCCTTCCGTATCTTCCATGACGGGATTCTTTCTGCGATATGTCCGCAATACGTTTTTCGCTATGCCACATAGCCAGGTTGAAACCTTGCATTTCCCGTCATAGCGATTAATGCTCCGGACAGCCTGATAGAATGTTTCCTGTGTTAATTCCTCCGAAAGAGAATCATCGCGGGTAAGTGACAGGAGGTAGCGATATACAGTTTCAGAGTGTTCTTGATAGATTTTATCCATTGACTGCATCCTGCGCCCTCCTTTCCCTTACATCTATGAATGCTGAAAACAGCTGTTTTGTTACAGAGAATTTTAATCATCTTCCAGATTTATACATTTTCTTCTTACAGATCTTCCTATGGCCACATGACGAACAGTGACTCTTTTGAGGATCATTTCTATATCGGCAATATAAAACATAATGGCCGATATGAAAGGCAGCAATTCCCACCAATACTATCACAGTCACCAGTGCTGCTATCTTTTCTGCTTTCATTCTTATAAAGCCTTCTTTCTTATCTGACATTCTCACCTTAAGTAATATCTCTCCAAATATCCAGATTCATTTAAATAAATTGTATTTGAACGCCGTCCGGATCAGCAAGGAAGAAAAACTTAACTCCCGGCTTTGGGGAAATCATCTCTGTAGGCTCATACCCCAATTCTGCAAGGCTTTTACGCTTCTCATCAATATCTCCCACATGATATCCCAAAGAGATTCCGCTGCCTTTAAAAGAATTATCTTTGCTTTCGATAAGCTCGATGGCAGCATCCCCATTTCCCATAAATACAATCGGAAGAGCGGGACGCACATCGTCCTGAATAGCCATCTGTAAAACAGCCTCATAAAAATGAATGTAAACGGTAAATAGCGGGTACCCTGGTTGAAAAAAGCTGCTCCTTGGCAGCTTTTTCAGACTTTTTGCCCTTCCGTCTGGCCCGCTTACGTCCCGTCACCTGCTCCTTATCCAGCTTATCCAGCTGGTCTGCGTTATACTTTACGGCTATCTTCCCGCCTCTTTCCCGGATGTCTTCTGATGTCCCTATTGTACCGCAAAGGGGCAGGAAAAGCGAACAGGGCCACTGTGCCCGGTCCGTCATTCTGCCCGTAGAAAACCCCGGGACAGGTACCCGCTATTTACCGTTTACATAAAAAGCAATCCCCTGAAGGAGCTCTCAGCCCTCTCAGAGAATCGCTTTTTATATATGCAGCTATTCCGGCTCGTAGTAAACGTGGATACCGCTTAAGACAACTGGTCAATGATTTCCCCGAAGTCGCCGTTTATACAAATGGATTTCTTCCTGATGTCTCCTGGCGCGCAGGCTTCTCCATTGTTCAGGCAAACGTAAATTGCATCCGGCCTCTCTTTCGTCATCTCCCAAAAGCTATATTTAACTATGCCAGGGGTGTTGCCGCCTACCCCTACTTCCAGGAAAAGAACCTTCCCTTTATAAGCCCGGTTCACCTTCGCTCTGCTGTCTCTGGTGAAAAAGCCCTGGGCCCGTATACCATGCTCTGCAAGGAAATCCCCATACCGCTCTGCTGCCTGATGCCAGCCTTTGTCTTCTACAAAATCGTCGCCAGATCGAAGATTTACCGTCATCAGCTCCCCGTCATCCGGGCAATGGGGTACGAGCTCCCTCGGAATCTTCATCTTGATCTGCGCGCCTTCCGGTATGATCAGCTCCTTGTCCTCTCCGATTTCAAAGCCCTGAGCCAGCAGCATGCTCCGGCAGATTTCTTCGTTGTCATAGGTCATATGGGCAGATGCCCCGCGGGGATTGATGCTCTGCAGAAGGCCGTAATCCCCCTGAGTGTAGAACAGGCGCTTCTTGTCAAATCCGGACCGCTGGAAACAGTGATCCACGTTCGTGGTCAGCACGAAGTAGTCCTTGTCCTTCACAAGATTGAAGAGCCTGTCATAGGTATCATTGGGGATCGGTGCGTAGCGGTTGACCCAGATATGCCGGCTCCACCAGGCCCAGAATGTCTCCATATCCGGAAAGGGATAGAAGCCGCCGCTGTACATATCCCGGATGTGATACTTCTCTGCAAAATCAGAGAAATACCTGTTAAACCGCTGGCCGGAATATGTGTATCCGGCTGCCGTGGAAAGACCGGATCCGGCGCCGATGATAACAGCATCCGATTCTGAAAGAGCGGTGCGCAGCCGCTGTATACTTTCCGCATAGCTTTCTTCTGGTTCTTCTCTAATAAATCTTCTGAACATTTATATCTACCTCCGATTTCGTCATGCCGTCAGGCACCTAATCTTACAACCGCCTGTATCGGACATTCCCGGAAACAGTTCCCGCAATGCAGGCAGTGGCTCTGGTCTATCACCTTCGGGCAGTCCCCGCTGATGCAGTTCTGCGGACAGACCTCTTCACATCTTCCGCAGCCTATACACTTGTCTGCCAGGATCTGGTAACCCGTCTTCCTTGTCTGCACATTACCATAGGAGAAGCTCTGGCGAAAGATCGGTTTCTGAGAAAGATCAAATAATTCCCCGGCGGCTTCATAGATCTCGAAGACTTCCAGCGCATCGCGGGAAATCTCTGTCGGATAGATCTGCATCATGTAAGGGTTCTTTTCAAAAATCTCTGCCAGTCTTTCTTTTCCTATATTGCGGACTTTGCCACGCAGATTCACGGAGACAGAAGACATGGTATCTTCGCCCTTAAGGCCTGTCACAGCCACAAAGCCGCGCTGCATGAGCCGTTCATAAAAGGCCTTTCCTCTGGCAGTTAAAAAGTACAATCCACCTTCATCAGACAGCATCATATCTATGACGCAGGTGACCGGAAGGCCTTCCTCGTCTATCGTTGCCATGATCGTGGAGTGAATATCTTTCTGCAGTATATGTAATATCTCTTCTGTTGTCATGCCGGCCTCCTTTGCCGCCGTTTTCGGAGAGTAAGCCCGAACTGTTTCCTTCTTCTTCTTGAGATTTGATGTTCTTGCTTTAGTTGTAACATTTTTATTTACATCTTGTGAAGCTACTATACCACGGTTAACTTGTAATGTCAATAGTTACATTAAATGTATGCTTATCAGAAATGCGCACTGAGGTATAAATGACTGTTCTTATACCAATACTGTATAAAAATAGAGTGCCTGAACATATTTTACTGTACAGGCACTCCTATATCATAGAAAAATCAAACCTTCCGGATTTCCTGACCAGAGTGCCATTCCCTGGTCAGCAGATGTACATATTGCCCGTGCTTCTGTGTCCTCCCGTCATATTGAATGGCAAACCTCGGACAGCGGTGCAGACACTGAAGACACATCTGACATTTGTTCTTTACCCAGACCGGTTTATCATTCTCAATCCGGATGGCCTTCTCCTTCTCAGTCAGGTCACGGAAGGGCACATCCGTGCGGACACCCAGGGCGAGCGAAGACTTGCCGGAGCCAGATACACCGGCTATGCCGACGATCTCATTTAAAGGAATATCCACATCAATATTTTTCAGTAATTTTCCTTACTCAGCACCTGCTGCCTATGCCAGCAGGCTCTGATAGATTTCTTTATCCAGATCCTTGAACACATTGAATACCACTTTTTGTACAGAGGTCTTTTGTGCTTCCAGGTACTCTTCTACAGTCCGCACGGCGATTTCCGCGGCGCGGTCATTTGGAAAGTGAAACTCGCCGGTGGAGATACAGCAGAAAGCAATGCTTGTAAGGCCGTTCTCATCTGCGCAGCGCAGACAGGACCGGTAGCAGGACGCCAGGAGCTCTTCATCCTTCCGCGTCAGCCGTCCGTAAATGATCGGCCCCACCGTATGGATTACATGTTTTGCCGGGAGGTTATATCCTCCTGTGATCTTTGCCTGCCCCGTCGGTTCTTCATGCCCCTGCCGGGCCATGATCTCGGCGCATTCCTGGCGCAGCTGCAGTCCGGCTGCGGAATGGATGGCGTTGTCTATGCAGCCGTGACAGGGCACGAAACAGCCAAGCATCTGGGAATTGGCAGCGCTGACGATCGCGTCGGCGTCAAGCCTTGTGATATCCCCCTGCCACAGGATCAGCCTCTCATCCTTTTTGCAGGCAGGAAGCCGGCTGATGTGGATGACGCCCTTCTCTTCCCTTTCTGCGGAGAGATATTCGTCCTGGCGCCTGAGCAGTTCCCGGGGGATCATCCTGGGATAACGGACATTCATAAGACTTCTCATCAGTCTGCGCTGGCTGCTCACATCTTCTGGGAACCGTCCGGCTTCTTTTCTATACTGCGGCTGGTCATCCACAAGCATTCCGTTTAACTCTATCAGCTTTTCCAGTTTATCCATAAAATCATGCTCCTTTTTTCATCCGTTTCCGGTTATTCCTCAGAAAAATCTGTATCCAGTGCCACCTGCAGCTGATAGTCAGGAAAGGCCCTGTGCACATCCTCGATGACTTCTTTATAGACAGCATGCCGGTCCCCCGCGTCAAAACTGATGACAACATCAAAGCGCATTTCTTTCCGGTCTTTCAGAACATAAAATCCGTGCATCTGCCTGACATGTTCATGCGCAAATACGATCTTCTGCACGGCCTGCCTTATCCGGATTACATCCGGGTCCTTTGTATTCGTGGAATATACCCCGATCGCGGTCAGTAGAACATGGTGATCACAGAGTACCTTCATCGTTATATCCCTTATCAGCTGATCCACCTGATCCGCTGTATAAGTGTCCGGTATCTCTATGTGGACGGATCCGTTCCAGTTGTCAGGTCCATAATTATTCAAAACAAGATCATAGACCCCCTGCACGCCGTCAAAGCCGGTAATAGTCTGGCGGATCTGCCTGGCAAGTTCAAGGTCGTTGTGCTCGCCAAGGATCTTGGAGATGGTATCCCGCAGCATTTCTATACCGGACTTAATAATCACAATGGAAATAACGGCGCCCAGCCAGGCTTCCAGGGATATATGAAAAATGAGATATATGGCGGCTGCAGCCAGGGTCGATGCGGAGATGATGGAATCCAGGGAGGCATCCTGGCCGGAATTTATCAGCGAATCAGAATTCACCCTTTGTCCGACTCTCTTTACATAGCGGCCAAGCAGGATTTTCACCACGACCGCGGCCGCAACTATGATCAGGGAGAGGGCACTGTAATCGGCGGCCTGCGGATGAATGATCTTTTTTACTGATTCTATAAGGGATGAGATACCTGCATAGAGCACGATCACGGAAATGATCATGGCACTCAGATACTCAATGCGGCCATAGCCGAAGGGATGCTTTTTATCGGGCTCTCTGCCGGCAAGCTTTGTTCCCACGATCGTGATCAGCGAACTTCCGGCATCGGAAATGTTATTAACAGCGTCAAGGACGATGGCAATGGAATTGGCCATCAGGCCTACGACTGCCTTAAAAGCCGCCAGCAGTACATTGGCAATGATCCCGATAATGCTGGTCCTGATAATTGTTTTCTCGCGTGACCGCTCTGTTCCTTTAATATCTTCTGTAATCCTCATAAACCGTCCTCCTTTAGCCTTACGTTCTCAAAGCCTCCTCTGCTTTTCATGGAGACAGACATTACTCCCTTCAGGCTATGGCTTCTCTACTGGAAACATTTGCGGATATCGCCGACTTTACC
This sequence comes from uncultured Eubacteriales bacterium, assembly GCA_900317095.1. Classification (GTDB taxonomy): domain Bacteria; phylum Bacillota; class Clostridia; order Lachnospirales; family Lachnospiraceae; genus UBA2912. Next base: position 9,901 of record ONFL01000100.1, read on the forward strand.
GAGGACAATAACCGTCCGGCCGGCGTCGAGGACTTCCGAGGGATCTACACTGGGGATCAGGGCTTTGCCGTGCTTGAAGGCAATGATATTCAGGTGATACGTACGGCGGACGTCAAGCTGTGCCAGCGTGTGGCCTGCCCATTTAGGCGGCATCTCTATCTCCATGACGGAATAGCCGTCATAAAGAGGGATGGAGTCAAATATATGATTCGAGGAAAAACGCGTGCCGATCCAGTTGGCCAGTGTTTTTTCCGGAAAAACGACCTCATCCGCCCCATTGCGCAGCAGCAGCCGCTCCTGAATGTCCGATGATGCGCGCGAAACGACATACCGGGCGCCATTATCCTTGAGCAGTGCCGTCGCCTCAAGGGTGCTGAGGAAGTCATCACCGATCGCGACAATACAGATATCATAATCCTGCGGTCCAAGGTCCTTTATAAAGTTCTCATCTCTTACATCCCCAATCCTGCCGGTTGTCACGATTGGCAGCACATCATTCAGCCGGTCTTCCTGACAGTCCACGGCCATAACATCCTGCTTAAATTCCGCGAGTCTGGCCGCTACCCTTTGTCCGAAGTATCCCAGTCCAATCAGCAATATATTATTCTTTTCCATAAATCGTCTCCTATAACAAACTCTGTTTCCTGTCAGCCTACATTCACATCTTCCTGCGGAAGATGCTGCGAACGGCTGCGGTCTCCGACGGAAACCGCGTACATGAAGGTGAGACTTCCGACCCTGCCCATGAACATCATGAGCATCAGTATCATCTTTGAACCCAGGTGCAGGTCAGGCGTAAGCCCCAGCGTCAGACCAACTGTGTTGAGGGCCGATGTCGTTTCGAAGAGACAGGCAAGGACCGGCGCGTCTTCTATATAGCTCACGAGCAGGCTTCCGGCAAATATAACCGTCACATACCACGCGCAGATCGTCATCGCAGTGCGGACCGTTTTCCTGGGGATCCGGCGCTGAAAAAGCACCGCATCATCCTGCCGGCGGAGCACGCTCATGAATACTGCAAATATAACAGCCAGCGTCGTCAGCTTCATACCGCCTGCTGTGGAGCCCGGAGCCCCGCCTGCCAGCATCAGCGGCAGCATCAGCAGGATACCGGCTTCAGAAAACTGTGTCAGGTCTGTGGTGTTAAAGCCCGCCGTCCTCGTCGTCACTGACTGGAACAGCGAAGCGAGCAGCCGCTCTCCGGCAGGCAGATCCCGGTATTGAGTCATTGCGAAAATGAGTGCCGGCACCAGCACCAGTATCAGATTGACCGTGAGGACGATCTTTGACTGAAGCTGATAATGTCTGAAGTGTATTCCGTTCTGTTTTATGTCCTTCCAGGTAAAGAAACCCAGTCCGCCCGCAAGGATCAGCAGCATGATAACGATATTGATCACCGGATCCGCCGCATAGGATGTGAGGGAAGAATAGGGCTGACGCACACCCATAAGATCGAAGCCGGCGTTGCAGAAGGCTGAAATGGAATGGAAGAATGCGTAAGCAGTGCCCTGTACAGGCCCGAAATCGCGGATGAAAACCGGCATCATGACCGCTGCTCCTGCTGTCTCTATGATCAAAACTGTCCGCAGGATGAAAAGAGACATCCGCACGATTCCCCGCACATTGTTCCCGGAGATAGACGTCTGCAGCAGCGTCCGCTGCACCAGCGAAATTCTTAATCCCATGAAGACACTCATCAGGAAGGCCATGGTGATGACGCCAAGACCCCCGACCTGGATGAGACAGATGATCACAACCTTGCCGAACAGACTCCAGTAGACAGCTGTATCATGCACGATCAGTCCCGTCACACAGGTGGCGGACACAGAAGTAAAAAGCGCGTCAGGGAAAGCCGTCCACACCCCGGCCGCGCTGGACACCGGCAGACACAGCAGGACCGCCACGGCCAAAATCACCGCCAGAAAGGACGCCGCTATGATCTGTACCGTGGTCAGCCGATAACGAAA
>ONFL01000142.1 GCA_900317095.1 uncultured Eubacteriales bacterium
CTTCTATATTGGACAGACGCTGACCTACCAGAATACGCTGGATATACTGGGGACGGTGGACATGTCGGTCTTCAGCCGCATGTTTGCCTGCATTTCCACAGGAGACGCAGGCGGCACCCTGACAGAGCTGGCCGGGGTCATAGCCCAGGGCCGGGATCTGCCCCAGCTGAACGCGGATTTTATTTGGTATTTCCGCAACCTGCTGATGGTGAAGACAGCCGGGGACAGCGCGGCTGATATCATAGACGTATCGGCAGACCATCTGCAGCAGCTGCAGGAGGACGCGCGGCTGGCTGATGAGGCGACGCTGATGCGCTGTATCCGGGTACTGTCCGAACTGACGGAATCCATGCGTTATGCCTCAGGCAAGCGGGTGCTGATGGAGGTAGCTCTCATCCGCCTGTGCAGGCCGGAGACAGAGGCCGGATCTGCTTCGCTCCTGCCAAGGATCGCCCAGCTGGAGAGAAGGCTGGACAGACTGGAACGGGAGGGTGTCAGCCTGGCCGCGTCTGCAGCAGCGGACCCTGGCGAGAAGAAAGAGAAGAAGAAGCCTGCCCCGGCTCCTGCGCCTGCGCGGGCCGCAGTTCCCGAGGATATCGGCCGGGTCATCGACCAGTGGGACAGCCTGCGGGGAAGCCTGGACGGAGCTCTGGGCGCGGCCCTGGCCGGAGCGGTCCCTTCAGCGGATGCTGCCGGCAATCTGGTGGTCAGCACCGGAGAATATTTTAATTATATTTATTTATCTGACGAAGAACACCTGAAGACCCTAAGGCAGGCCGCAGAGCGGATCACCGGCGCGGCCGTAGCCATAAAGACTGTCTTTGACCAGCAGGAGGCGGCAGCGGATTACGAGGAAGAAGCCGCGGACCGCTTCCGGGGGATAGAAGGTATTACATTTGAAGAAAGCGAGGAAGAGTGAGATGGCAAAAAGAGGCGGTTTTCCGGGGGGTATGCCCGGCAATATGAACAATCTCATGAAGCAGGCCCAGAAGATGCAGAAGCAGATGGAGCAGGCGCAGAAGGATCTGGAGACAAAAGAGGTGGAGGCCAGCGCCGGCGGCGGAGCCGTTACCGTGAAGATGAACGGCAAGAGAGAGCTGACAGGCATCACCATCGACCCGGAGGCAGTAGATCCCGATGATGTCGAGATGCTGGAAGACCTGATCATGGCTGCCGTCAATGAGGTTTCCAAGAAGGTGGACGAGATGACGGCCTCTTCCATGTCCCGCTTCACAGGCGGAATGGGAGGCCTCGGTTTCTGAGAAATGGACGCTTACAGCAGCAAGATCACAAAGCTGGTCAGTGAACTTTCTTCTCTTCCGGGGATCGGGGCCAAGTCCGCGCAGAGACTGGCTTTCCATATTCTGAATATGCCGCCGGAACAGGTGAAGAAGCTGACAGATACTATTATGGACGCCAGGACTACGGTGCATTACTGCAAGGAATGCTGGAATCTGACGGACAGTGAGCTGTGCCCGATCTGCGCGGATCCCAGGAGGGACAAGACTACCATCATGGTCGTGGAGACCCCGCGTGATCTGGCAGCCTATGAGAAGACCGGGAAATACAAGGGAGTCTACCATGTCCTGCATGGCGCTATCTCTCCCATGCTGGGGATCGGTCCCTCAGACATCCGGCTTAAAGAACTGATGACACGCCTGCAGGGAGATGTGCATGAAGTGATCGTGGCGACGAATTTTACCCTGGAGGGAGAGACGACGGCAACCTATATCGGCAAGCTGGTAAAGCCGACAGGGATCCGGGTGACGCGGATCGCCAGCGGCGTTCCGGTAGGCGGTGACCTGGAGTATACGGACGAGGTTACCCTTATGCGCGCCGTGGAGGGCAGGGTTGACCTGTGACAGCAGCCGTGGAGAGCAGGGATGCCTGTGACATCTATCAGGAAAGGAGGGCCTGCCGTGGACAAGAAAGAAATCAGCATACCCGACCTGAGGCGGGGGCAGAAGCCTGAGCAGGCCGCTCCTCCTCCCAGGGACAGGGAAGAGGAAGAATTTTACGAAGAAGAGGAACAGTCCGCGCCCGCGAAAAATGGCGCGGCCCAGGAGGAGAGGTCTGCCCTGCGGGCTCTGACGGCGGCACCCGGCCTCCTGCGTGTCATGCTGGCCGGCCTGATCATCCTGGCTGTGATCATGATCTACGCCATGGTCAAGACAAACCGCGTATATACATCATTTGAAGTGGTCAGCAGCTATGCCCGGGGTGAAGATTCATCCGCGGGATTTGAACTGATCCGCCAGGGGATCGTAAAATATTCCAATAACGGCATTTCCCTGATGAACCAGGCGGGTACTGAGCTGTGGAATCAGACCTATGAGATGACATCGCCGGTTATGGTATCGAATAATCACTATATCGCGGTGGGAGACCGGGGTGCCAACAACATTTACATCATAGATGAATACGGCAGCTGCAGCAAGATGACGACCGATGTGCCGATCCAGGAACTGCGTATATCCGACCAGGGGGTGACGGCGGCCATTCTGTCGGATTCCGAAAGCAATTATATCAATATGTACAGTAAGGACGGGCAGGAACTGGTCAGCATAAAGGCTACGCTGGGCAAAACCGGCTACCCTCTGGCACTGGCTCTTTCTCCCGACGCGCGCAGACTTGTGGTCAGCTATCTGAATATAGACAGCGGCCGGCCGTCCAGCAAGATCGTTTTCTACAGCTTCGAGGATAAGGCTTCTGACCATGTGCTCTATGAAAAAGATGTGGACGGGATCTGCCCCAAGGTGGAATTTCTGACCCAGAACAGAGCTGCCGTCTTCGGAGAGGATGCATGCACCATCTATGCTCTGGATATGCAGGTGAGCGCGGTTAAAGATATTACATTTAAGGATGAGATCCGCAGCGTCTTTACCGGCGACAAGCAGATCGGCTTCGTCCTGCGCAATAATGACGACAAAGGGAAATACCGTGTGGAATTCTATAATCTGGCCGGAGAGAATATCCTCAGTTCCTATCTTGACCTGGACTATACCCAGCTGCACGCAGGCAGCGAGGATATTGTTTTTTCCAGCAGTCAGGAAGCTGTTGCCATGCGTTACGACGGCAAGATCCGCTTCAAGGCAAAGTTCGAGAACCGGGCTGTTCAGGTGCTGCCTTCCTGGGAGGCAGGCGTGTACTGGGTCGTATATCCCCGCCAGATAGACGAGATTCGGGTAAGGTGAGATTGAAATGAATGGATTGGTTCCGGTTTTGGATAAACTGTCGAGTGTCAGCGTGGTAAGCTGGATCGTTATCCTGATCCTCTTTATATTTGCCATGACGGGGCTTTACAGAGGTTTTATCCGCACGCTGTTCTCGACATTTGCCCTGGCGGCGGCGATAACGGCCTCCGTCTTCCTGACGCCGCTGATCACGCCCATGCTGCAGAACACGCCGGTATACAGCGTGATAAACAACAGGGTAGAGGAGACTCTGCAGATAAATGCTGCAGAGCAGAGCCTGCAGGCCGGCCAGGCGGGCGGCGGCGCAGCCGGGGGAGAGACAGGCCTGAGCATTATCCAGTCGCTGCCGCTTCCTGATTTTTTGAAGGACCAGCTGGGTCAGAATCAGGGGTCGCAGAATATGCTGCAGGAGAGCACGCAGGCTTTTCAGGAATATATCGCGGGAGGCATCACAAAGATCATCCTGGCGATCCTTGTATTTATTATTCTTTTTATCATCATATTTATTATCCTGAAGATCATAGCAGGCGCACTGGATCTTCTGGCCAAAGGGCCGGTTCTGGGCGCGCTTAACCGCTTCGGCGGTCTTGTCTTCGGCGTTGTGAATGGGTGGATATTTCTGAATATTGTCTGCTCTGTGCTTTCTATAGCGGGCGGATCGCAGGCTGGCAGCCTCTTCTACGACCTGGTCAGTCAGAGTGATCTGCTGGCCTATATCTACGATCATAATCTGCCGCTCATCTTCCTGACGACCCTGCATAATTATCTGCAGTAGGCCTTTTTGGGAACATCTGCAGCAGGCCTTTTTGGGAACAAGCCGGCACAGGTCTGCCGGCTTTACCTGTATCTGAAGTCTGCTTTAAGGAGAGTTTAAAAAACTTCGAAAAAGTTTTAAAAAAGTGTTGACATCTTTCACTCCCGGGTGTATTATAAACAAGCTGTCGCGGGAAACACCGCATGGCAGTCCTCGAAAGAGGGCATGTACATTGACAACTGAACAACAGAACAATCCCGAAAGTTCACTGTTTTTAATAAACAGATTTTGAAATTTCAGAGAACAAAAACCAAAG